>JAHFUH010000058.1 GCA_023265215.1 Acidobacteriota bacterium | reverse complement strand
AAAAAAACAATCTACTGGCAATTTCGCGGCAGGTCCCCGCCTCTCGGGACACATGGACACAAATATTTTATCGTATCCTTTTCGCCGACGATTGGCTGAAGAGTGTTTCGCATTTTCCATAGCGGATCTCAGGACTATCTATGACCGTCAAGATTTATTGAGATTAGCAGACGCATATCAACCCGCTACATTCCGATTTGGAGGGCAGCGATTTGCTTTGCATCTGATCACCGAGTCTATCCGGCGGCCCCGGCATCTCCGTCACACGGGAGATGAGGTGACTCGGGTTTGGCTGACCTGTCCCGCTTGCTTCCGCCGAATACGAAAAGTCTATACTTTTTGTCTTTTGCCAGGATCCTCTCTTTTTGCTGACGTGAAATGCCACCGCTGTCACGGATTGACCTACCAAAGCAAAAACTCCAGCGGAAATTTCTGGTGGTCCAATTTTGCCATGCCGCTCAAGCGATTACTCCGTCGCCGTCAACGCCTCCTCTCAAGGAATAGTTCAAGGTCACGGGCACAGCTCGAAAAAGTTGAACAGTCAATTTGGCTCCTGCGTCAACGCGCCGCAGCGAGAAAACGGTCACAACCGGGGACCTCTCCAATAAATCGAAAACGGCGCTACCGGGATTTGTCCTTGATTCAGTAATCACGGTCGGCGAGCGCAACAAAACCTCAGAATGATGCGCTCGTCGGATGTGTCCGAAGAATTCAAAGGAATTGCATTATGGTTCCCAATCTTGCGCATTGCATTCAGGCCGGTTTTTCAGATTTGCCGGGATTAAGGAAATCCTTTTTGCGTCTTGCCCTGACTTAAACTCATTGTGACCTGAAGTCTTGATGTCAGCCATTTCAGTGTGGACCACTCCAATGCATTTCATTGATCGAACGAATTTTTAATGGCTCCAAGGTTTTTGTACCGGGGACAATAACTCCGCTCGAATTCCCAAACTAATCTCCTTGAAGGCTCTGCCCGTCACGGCAATTATTTAAGCCCATCAGAAAACACAGAAGTTGAAGGTTGCTGATGTGGGCGTATAGAATAATCTGGAGGATTTTGAGCACGATCAAGCCTTAAACCCGGAGAGAGCCATCGCTAAGGCCCAGAAGGCAGCAAAATCCTTCCGGCAAAGAAATCACCAGCTCCTTCGGGATCCACGGAGGCACCATGGGTAGCATCTATCGACCGCAATACAGAGACAGGCACGGCAATTATCGGGAATCTGCCATTTACTGGATTCAATACTTCGTCGGCGGCAAGCGGGAGCGAGAAAACACCCACAGCGAAAGCTACGAAGATGCGAAGAACCTCTTGAAGATACGCGAGGGCGATGTGGGATCCGGCAAGCTGACAAAGGCAAGCCACGGGCTGTTATTTGGAGAATTGCTCGACGATGTTACCACGGATTACAAAATCAACCATCGGCGGTCGATTGATGACCTTAAAGCCAGAATGCCGCGTGTGAAAGCCTATTTTGGTGACTGCAAGCCTTTGTCGATAAGCAGGGCCGAGATTGCAAAATATGTCGCGATGCGCCAGCAGGAGCCAGGACATTCAAAGGGCCAGAACACGGCCAGCGCAACTATTAACAGAGAACTCTCCATTGTGCGCCGGGCTTTTTTTCTCGGAATTGAAAACAGCAAACTGGCAACCATGCCGCGGATTAAGACACTCAAAGAAAACAATGTCCGGAAGGGTTTCTTTGAACTGAAGCAATTTCGGAATGTGCGGAAACATCTGCCTGAGGATCTTCAATCCACGACTACTTTCGCCTATATAACCGGCTGGAGGATGCGGAGCGAGATATGGCCGCTGCAATGGTCGCTTGTGGATTTTAGGGCCGGCATCGTGCGCTTGGAGCCCGGCACGACGAAGAATGACAAAGGTAGGGTATTTCCCTTCACCGCCGAACTCAGGCAGCTATTAGAGGCTCAGAGGGCGAAAACCGACAAGCTGCAAAGAAAGAACGGCGTCATTATTCCGTGGGTGTTCCATAGGGATGGGCGACCAATTAAAGAGTTTAAGCGATCATGGAAGACAGCCTGCAAGAATGCGGGCTTGCCCGGAAGGATACCGCACGATTTCAGGAGGACCGCCGTTAGGAATCTGGTGAGAGCCGGAATCCCTGAGACGGTCGCTATGCAGATGACCGGACACAAAACCCGGTCAGTTTTCGACCGTTATGACATCGTGGATGAAACCGACCTTTTCGAAGCTGCCCGGAAGCTCGAAGCACACGATAGCCAAAGTTTTCAGCCAAAGACAAGAAAGGCGAAATCTAATAATTCCGCCAAGTGATTGTTTTTATTTGATTTATTGGTGCACCCGGCCCGACTCGAACGGGCGACCTGCGGATTCGAAGTCCGACGCTCTATCCAACTGAGCTACGGGTGCGCTGGTTGCCAATCATATACTAATTGGGATTTGTGCGGAAGCTGCTTGTTGCTCTTTTTGCATTGCAATTGTCACGTACGCCCGAAAGATGCGCTTCGAAAGAAAGCCGGCCACGCAAAAAGTCACTGAGAACACTGCACATTGCATTAGTTATGTGCGATCCAAAAGCTGGACGCGGAAAAACGCGGATAAATCAGCAAATCTGTCCGCGTTTATCCGTGTAATCCGCATATTCAGCGTCCACCTGTGTCCCCTGTCCTGATTTATGCCCCTGGATAACGGAGGGGATAGCATTGGGAAACTGCTAAACAGCGGAGTGGCCTTTGGATTTCGCTTCGGCTTGTTGAGCGGCCGGCGCACGCACACAAGCCCGTATTGCCTCCAGCAAAGCTTCCGCCGGCCCGCTCTTCTGGCGATAATCCACAGCGCCGGCTTCGATCATGGCCGATTCCTGCTCTTCCTCCTGGAACATAGACAAGCCGATAATTGGGATTTCCGGAAACTCCTGGTGGATAATTTTTGTAGCTTGAATGCCGTCCATCCCCGGCATGCCGATGTCCATGAGCACAATGTCCGGCCGGATCTGCCGAACCAACCTGATCGCAGATTCGCCGTCCAGAGCTTCTCCAGCCAGCTCAAAATCCGGCTCCCGGCTCAGCAGGCCGGCCAATCCCTGGCGAATGATCGTGTGATCATCCACCAGCATGATGCGAATTTTCTTTTCGCCGGTCGGCGTGGATTCCATTTGAGGAGATACGGAAGGAGCCGGTAATGGTTGCTGCGAAAGGAATAGTTTTCTGGCAGCCGCAAATTTGGGAGCAACCAGCTTAAATCGACTACCCCGGCCGGGCGCACTGTCCACTTCGACATATCCGCCGATGTAAGACAGACGCTCGGTTATGCTGAGCAGACCAAGTCCGCCTGAATCGCCGCCCTCCATTCGAAGCCGGCTCGGATCGAATCCTACTCCATTGTCCTGCACCGTAACTGTGATCTTGCCGTCCGACTGTCCAACTTCGACACGTGCGACTTTTACCCCCGCATGTTTAACGACATTGAACAGCAGCTCTCGAGCTGCCTGGAATAACAAAATCACCACTTCCTCTCCAAGCGGATTGATCTGTTCACGCGCAGGGGCAATCAGGTTCACCTCGAGTCCATGCTTATCCTGTATCCAATAAACGAGCCATTCAAGCGCAGACAGAAAATCGCCGTGGAGCAGGATCGGCGGGCTGAGTTCTGCTGTAAGAGAACGTGATATTTGAATTGCCTCGTCAATGAGGCTAGTCACTTGATCTGTGGCCTGGCGCAAGTCAGGGGTATGTTCAATCATTGCGAGCCGTATTTTGACTGCGACCAGGATCTGCTGAAGCCCGTCATGAAGAACCTGCGAGAGTCTTTTTCGTTCGCGCTGCTCTGCCATGGTCAATTCTACGGTCATGTGGCGAAGCTGCTCGGATCGCTCGTGGAGCGTCTGTACTGTTTGCGACAGTTCTTGGGTTCGCTCCGTAACTCGCAACTCAAGATCGTGGCGGGATTGTCTCAGATCGTCTTCCATCCGTTTTCGTGCGGTATTGTCCAGGACGTACGCGACCATCCTGCGCCGTGCGTCGTCAAGAAACGCTCCGCCGATTATAACCGGCACACAGGTGCCATCCGGTCGAACGTATTGTTTTTCAAAGGACCGCACGTTTTTTTCGCGGGGATCGCGCGCGGCGATTGCTTCCTCCTGACGGGCCAGGAAATCGGCCGGGGTCATTGCCTTCCAGTTGATCGCTCCCGCCTGCAAATCGGCCCGGGTCATGCCGACAATCCGCAAATACTCGTCGTTCGCCTCAACAACGGCTCCCGTGATTGGATCGGCAAATACAACGCCGATCATATTGGAATCAACGACCGACCGGAATTTCTGTTCGCTTTCAGCCAGGCTTCGATACAACAGCTCATAAGGCCTGCGGAAACCAGTCTCCACAATCGCCTTATAGATAAAAACTACAGCAATAATTTTCAGCAGATGGCCCATCATGTTGAAGTCGCCAAAGACGACTGCATATTTGGTGAAGGCCAATTCAGATAAAATCGTCGCCACTATCGAACAACATAGAAGCAGCAGCACAGGGCGGGGGAAGCTGAGGCGGATGATCAACAAGCCGGCCATCGCCAGCACAAGGATCAGGCAGATGCCATATTCCGAAATAATTTTGAATGGAGTCAGCCCGATTCCTTCGATATAACAGGATGGAAATATTCGCCACAGTAAAATGGATAAAAGGATAATTGCATAAACTACCGAGTAAACGGCAAAAGTTGTCAGCGGTCGGACCCGCTTCGAAAAATAGAGAGGAGCAATCAGCAGGCTTATGGCCTCCAGGCCCCGAGCCGCTATCCACAGTTGTGTCGGGAGATCAGTCCCGAAGCCAGGAAAAACACCCATTCCCCGGAATGCGAGCATGTGGATAAGGTCGATTGCAGCGACAAATAGAAGAGCTATTCCCAGGAAAAGAAGATAGCCATTGTCAATCGTGTCTCGCACGTTCCATGCAATGACAAAAACAGCAGCGGCAACAATGATGCTGAACAACTCCGCCAGGCTGTGAAAAATCAGGTAATTCCACGTGCCGAGCAAAGCCAGGCCTCCCAGCACTGCTATGGCGGAAGAAATCCTGAAAAACCACGATGCTGTTTCAGATTTCTTATTTTCTGAGGCAAGCAAGTATTGTTCTCCAATTAATCTATGCGTCCCTGGGAACGCCGGCGTCTCGCCTAATGCCGCATAGTTTTCGGTTTTGGCCGTGTAGCGGCCATATGATTTTAGCCCGGCCTTTTAAGGCCGGGAACAACGGACCCAATCGAATCCGTCGCGTAGGTTCTGAGAAAAAATCAGAAGCGCCCATGCGATCACAGGCTTTCAGGCCCGAAGGGCCGACAGTAAATAGGCCCGGCCGTAAGGCCGGGAATGCTATTGAGGGCTACCATGAGCGCCAAAGGCGCGGCACTTCGTTGCTTGTGCCGGCCCTTTGGGCCTCATTCTCAATATGCTATAGCCCCGCCTGACACTCGGGGCTATTCCCTTCCGGCGCTTCGCGCCTCAACTGCAATTTATTCTCACGACCGTAGCGACGGTTGAATAATGCTCGATCAATCTTGTGATTCAGGCGGCGCTACCGCGACGCATCATTCGGTTTCTCCAATTCCCGGCCTTAAAAGGCCGGGCTAAAATTGGACTGCCGCTACGCGGCTTAATAAAGGAATTATAAATTTATCTGAAAAACTATGCGGCAGCCGGGCCTTTCTCTTCCCGCACAATCCTGCCATCCGCCAACGTGATGATGCGATCAGCCCTGTACCCGAATACGAGGTTGTGGCTCGTGACGATAACGCTGATTCCCTGTTCGCGGACCAAAGCCCGGAACAAGTCAAAAACAGCGATCCCATTTTCAGTGTCCAGGTTGCCCGTCGGCTCATCGGCTATCAGAATTTTCGGTTTGATAATGAGAGCTCGGGCGATGGCCACACGCTGCATCTGGCCGCCCGAGAGTTGATTGGGCATGAACCGGGCGTGATCCTCCAGATTCACCTGCCGCAAGACCGCCATAGTCTCTTCTCTGCGCACGGGCTGGCGATAAAACAGCAGCGGCAACTCCACATTTTCAGCAACCGAAAGCGTCGGCAGCAAATAAAATTTTTGAAAAACAAATCCTAAAACGCCGCGCCGGACCTTGGTCAGTTCATCTTCTTTGAGACCGGCCACTGGTTTCCCATTAATCGACAGACTTCCTTCAGTAGGAGAATCGAGGCAGGAAAGCAGGTGGATAAGGGTTGTCTTGCCCGATCCCGAAGGGCCCAGGATCGACACCATTTCTGCGGCGTGGATTTCCAGGTCGATCCCATCGACGGCTTTTACCGTTTCGCTTCCGCGAAGATAGTGGCGCTTGATTCCGCGCGCTTCAATCAAAATAGAATTACTGGTCACGTTATACCTCTGAATTTCCGTCTATCCAATTCCTTCGCGAATGGCATCGACCGGCAGCATAGACGCAGCGCGCCATGCGGGATACAAGCCCGCGAAGAATCCGACAACAGCGGCGCCTGCAAAAGCGCCCAAAAGAACCGGCCAGGTGATCGTGACAATGCTCCCCTGGATTCCAATGTCGATCACCGCCTTGATCGCCTTTTCGGTCAGGTGTGCGCCTCCCAAAGCGATCACACCGCCTGCAATGGATCCTGCGAGACAGACCCCCAGAGTCTCGATCCAGATCAATTGAAAAACATCCCCGCGAAAGGCTCCCAACGCTTTCATGACTCCGATTTCGCCCGTGCGTTCATACACGCTCATGAGAATTGTGTTGATCACGCCGATGATGGCGACGAGGATTGCGATGACGGTGACCGCTACAATCATCACCTGCGCTGTCCCTATCAACATAACGAGCGTGCTCTTCACCTGCTCGAGGCTGACAACCTGAACTTCAGGAAGTTTGATCCAGCGCGATTCGAATTCCTGCAGGTTCCCGCCCGAGAAGTCTTTGAGCTTAATGCCGAGGATTGTCAGCTGGTTGGGACGGTTGAAGAAAGCCTGCGCTGTTTTTATCGGCAGGAAAACCGTACCGTCGTCTTGAGTTCCCGTGCGTTTCAGCACACCCACGATTTTGAATTCCTTCGAAACCGGTTCAGCTTGGCCGTAAGGGGAGACTGTCGCCAGAAACTTATCTCCGACCTTTCTCTGTTCGTAGGTTGCGGCCTCATATCCCATCACAACTTCGTCGGTCGCATCGGGACTGAACCACTTCCCGCCATCGAAACCGGTCCCTGACTGAAACTCGAGCCAGGGTTTCATCTCCAGGAAAGTCTTCGGCTCAACGCCTGTCAAAACTGCAAAGGCGCTCGACGAATCTTCGCGAATGCTGCTTCCCTGTTTCTCCGCGATGCCAATAAAAATCGGCGTGATGCTCAAGATTTCCGGATCGGAATGAACCTGGGCAAAGGTATCGGCCGGCAGGTAAAGAAGGCCTGTGCCGCCCTTCAACATCATGGTCGCCGCTTCATAGGGACAGCCCTTTGCCATAATCATGACTTGGAAGCCCAGGCGATCGATGCTTCTCTCAATTGCCTGCTGATATCCAAGATTGAATCCAGCCAGGCTGACCGCCACCGCCACGGCTAAAGCAACGCCTGCGATCGTCAAAGCCGTCCGGACCGGGCGACGGAAAAGATTTTTCAAAGCTAAAGAAATAAAGCGCATGCCGGCGCTCCTTTGTTTTATTTGAATTCCACAGCAGCACCGGCAAGAGTAGGCTCCTCCGCCGTCCTGATCAAGCTTCCTTCTACAATAGCCGTGCGGCCGATTTTCTGCGGCAGCTTTGGAAGCACCGGGCCAAAATCAACTTTGAATTTGAGCCCCTTGCCGTCCTCGATGTAAAACCAGCAACCGCTGACGGGACACTGGCGCACAATTTTGCCCTCGACCTGAACATCACCATCCAATTGCCTTGAGACGATTTGAGCGATGGAAGCCGGCCGTGCGCCTTTAAATGCTCGCCCGTAGTGCTCGGGCTGCATGTGGTGCCACAATAGAAAACCTGCGCCGATCACAAGTACGCTTGCACACAGAAGCAAAATCTTCTTCATCCGAAATCAACTCCTCTGTAAAATCCAGAACGCCTTATGCTGCACAGGTTTGGTCTCCACAGGCATACGCATCAACCTAAGCCGCATTTCAAAAGCGCCGAAGGCGCGTTGCAGCAAAGCCCAAGGTGGAAGAGCACGCGACAGCGGGCTCCGAAACCCTGGGTCCCGGGTCGGATAGAGGTTGAGCCCTGTAAGGGCGGCACAAGCACACTGTGCCGCCCTTACAGGGCTTTTTCTCTTCATTTCAACCCCCAGGGCTTCGGCCGCTTTGCGGCCTTGCCCTGGGCTTTGATGTGCCGCGCTTTCAGCGCTAGGACTTGCTCTCTCTGCTGGATGCGCATTCCGGTTCATCAGCTTTTCTTTTTCGCGAGCGCAGCCCGGGACTGCTGATAAAAAGGTTCGAATCTGTGATCATAAATAAAAAAATCCAAAAGTATAAGGTTTTTCCTTATCCCTCGTATTGAAGCTTCGACATCTTTTTGCGCCTTCTCGTCTGTTGCCGGGCTCTTGATGCGTTCGATGCGGTCCTTTTCATTTCCGGGTTCGGCAACCCGGTAATAATCGTGTTTGTAAAAATCCGCCAAATCCAGGTTTTTGAACTGATCCAGAAAATCTTTGCTGCGCAAAGCCTTGGCTGCAGGGCTTTCGAGCCTCTGAAAAAAAATCCTTCCTATCGCGCCCGTTTTAGGATCACTGGAAAGAAAAACCTGGATCAGTCCGCCCTGGCCCGGCACATTGACGCCGTGCACATAGCCGATTATTCCTTTCCCTTTGAAAATGGTATAGACGGTGTACGGAGTCTCATAGGTTTCGTAAACCGGATCAAGATCGCTTCCCAGCCGCTCTTTCAAGGCGCTGTACAGCGCCTTGCCATCTTTCATTCTGGAAAGGTCTCTCAGTTCCTCTTTATAGGTTGTTATATCGGGGTACAGATACTTGAGATCCTGGGCAGGATTTGAAAGAGTGCAGCCGATTGCGGCGAGCGCCGGTTGGGGCATGGGGCTGAGCAGCGCCACGGCTGTGATTGCAAAGACTGCGGCAGCAATTGATTTCATTTTTCACCAGTAATAATAATATTGAACCGTAAACAACCATGCCGTTTCACCCTCGCGGCGTTCGAGCTGACGTTCCATGCTGAATTTGATCCAGCGAAGCTTTGAAGCGGCAACATCATTTTGGCTATAAAGAGTAATCTCGCCGATGAGCGAGGAATCCGTTTTGCCCGGGAGCTTCTGGGAATCCATCCAGAAATGCCGGTATTGCCCGGCCCAGCCCCACTTGCGGGAGCGCGAGGTGAACACGACCTGGTGCAGCTGCGTGAAGACCGCATCGGGCTTGTCCTGGCCGCCGCTCAATTCTGTGACAAAGGATGCAGTGCCGCCCCAAAGCAGATGCGTAAAGCGCTCATCTATTCCGATCCGGAAGGTACGGACAATAGTGCTCGCATCGGATTCCTCTCCTTTGCCTGGGAATTCCGCCTGCATGGACGGATTTGAAAGACGCTCCCCGCTCATGACGGAGATTCCGCCTTCCAGCCCGCGCTCGGTCAAAAAACGGTTGCCAAGGCTGACGCGGGCACCCAGCAGGCCGCTCTGGCCGCGGAATTGCGGGCGATAGCCGGATCCGAGCAGATAATAGACATCATAGTTGATGCTTCGCGTCAGCGAACCATACAGCCCCGAATACCAGTCCCTTTCGAATCCGAAATTCTGTTCGTTGGACAATTGAAGCAGCGTTCCATGCGTGTCGGTCTGGAGATTAAGCCCAAACGGCAGATAAAACCTGCCGGTCCGCCAGTTGAACCGGCCAAGGTTCCTGCTCCGGCTCGAATCGCTCAGCAGAGGGTTGAATATGTTGTAGAGATCCAGATACGCGTTGTGATATTCGAGATTAAAGCCTTTGCGGTCCGCTCCCTCCAAGTCATTCAAAACCGTGATGTAATTATCGCGGCGCACCAGGCGGGATTGCAGGTCGAAAGCACCGATTGTAGCGGTGTGGGTGGAAAATTTCTTCAGCAGCTCAAAGCCGGCGGATTGGCGGCTGTACAACGGCGGGTCCGCTTCGACTTTATATCCCGTTGTCAGCTGAAAATAGAGTTCTTTTTTCAGCGTGAAGTTGTTGCTGAAAAATCTTTTCACCCAACCGGATTGCGATGTTGTTTGCCCGGGATTATCAGGCTGGACGCCTGCAAAAGGATCCGCCGGTTTTTCTTCTTTGGGCGCGGCAGCCGGCGCCGGGTCTTGAGTCCACCCGCAGCGAGCCATGCAAACCACAAATAAAATCGCAGGCAGAGATCGCCGAAGAATATTCATACAGCACATAGGATTAACGGATGATACAACTGAATGCATCTGCGACAAAGGAAAGGTTTTACAGTAGATGCGGCGTCTCGCCGCATTCGATTCGCTGTTTAGGGCATGCGGGGGGAAGCCGCGCATTGAAGTTGGGGTGAGCGACGGGGTTCGAACCCGCGACCGCTGGAGCCACAATCCAGAGCTCTACCAGCTGAGCTACGCTCACCACATTAAAACAGGGGCAAATAATAGCACGATCCAAATGAGGGCGCCATTATTCTTGCAGAATCGGGTGCAATCGGAAGTGCGAGTCATGCTTTCCTGGGGGATTCAGCCCTGGGAACGCCGCCGTCTCGGCGGCAAGCAGTGATAAAATACATGCATGAAGCGTTTCGTACGCATTTTGTCCAGAAATTGCAATATAACAGCGTCTGCCGGCGAGACGCCGGCGCTCTCAGGGCGCTTCATTTAATTCGTCACATCTACCGGCATGACTCGCACTTCCGATTACAGCCAGCAGAATCTCAATATTTCTCCACACTCAGAGTGGGTGGTATCATGAAGCCTCACAAAGGGAGGCAAGCAGTGAAGCCCTGAAAAGGCCGGAACAGCACAGCCTTTCGAGTCTCACTGCCAGAGGCCGTGTTTTCCCTAATGGAATTATCCGCGTTCTTCCGCGTCGCCTTAAGGGCAGCGCCGCCATAATTGATATCTACGATATCTTCTATCTTGACAGGCCTTATACATCCAAGCACAATCGGCTTCGATGAAAGTTTCTGGATCCAAAAACAATTTCAGCGTCTTGTCCGAAACCGGTGCCAGTTCGCGGGACCGACTCCTGGAATCTGCGGGTGTCCTGTTTGCGGCGAAAGGATTCCGAGAAGTGTCCGTTCGCGAAATCGCCGCCCATGCAGGAGTAAACTCGGCGCTCGTCGGATATTATTTCCGGGGCAAGCAAGCGCTCTTTAATGAAGTGTACCGCTCTTACGCTGCCCCGCTGGCGCATGAACGCATGAAGAGGCTGGCGGCAATTGGGAAAAGCCGCCGCGCTTCGGTCGAAGAAGTGCTGAAAGCATGGCTTATTCCATGGCTGCAACTGGACGGGACGGGAAAGAACGTTCTTCATGTCCACTTCATGGCGAATTTATCCGCAGAGCGGTGGGAGCATACAGAAAAGGCTTCCGCCTTCACCAGCCGAACGCACAATGCTTTTATCAAAGTATTGCAGGACTGCCTTCCCCATCTTTCGAGAGAAACGCTGATCTGGAGGCTCCATTTCCTGGTGGGAGCCATTGCCTTTGGGATTCGATTTCCCGGGCCGCTGAAAGCCGTTTCCAAGGGGTGCTGCGATCCGCACGATTTTGCGGCTGTTTTCGATCAGATTCTGCCTTATGCCGTAGCCGGATTCTGCGCTCCCGAGCCTTCCCATCGTACGTAGTGCGAATGCAGCCGACTTCAAACTTCACGGCACAAAAAACAAAGGGCCGCTTTTCAGGGCGGCCCTTTTAGTATTGGGTTGACCGATACCAAGCCTCTCAAGGCAGGGGGAGTTTGGCGAAAGCCCGATCCCCTTTTTATATGTAATCGGTCTTGTTACCAGATGCTGGTTTTCAATTTTCACTGGCCTTAGACTTTCGGATTACCTCCTGTTCGTCCTATGCCCAATGGTTTCTTCTAGATACCTGATGATGAAATAATACAACTCCCCCAAAGCAGAAACATCGTCGCGTGCGACCATTTTGATGAGCCCGTGCAGCCCATGGGCGGCGGCAGATTGCTGCCGTGCCTGTCCCATTTGCTCAACTCACCTGTTACTACAATGGCTGGAGCTCTGCGTGACGCCGTTCGTAGCGGGTGATGAATTTCAATCCTGAATCCCGGATGAATTTCAAAGCCTGATCCAGGTGGAGGCCGACATCCCATGGATAATGTGCATCGGAGCCGAGTGTCAGGTGTTGGCCGCCCATTTCCCGATACCAGCGCAGGATCAGAAAATCAGGCATGAGGTTGTTGGCCGGCCTGCGCAGCCCTCCGGAGTTGACGTCGAGGGCGATCCCGCGATCGATGCAGTTCTGGAGCACAGCCCGGATGAGCGCTTCGTAGCGCCGCGGATCGTAGGATCGCCAGATCGGTTCCCCATTCCGCACCGGCACATCAAAGTGGCCGAGAATGTCGAATTGGGGAGTTCGTGTCATCTCCCCCAATTCAAGGAAATAAGACTGCATGATTTCATCGGCACCCCTACGTTCCAGAAGCTTATTGTCGAACATGAAATCATCACCGACATAATGCAGGGAGCCGATGACGAAATCGTAGCGATAGTGATTGAGCAGGGCCTTAACCTCTTCCGGGAAACGATGAGGCTCGCCAATCTCCACTCCGGCGCGCAGGATCAGTTGACCGTTGAGATTTTTGCGGACATGCTCGATCTCCTCCCACCAAGCCTCGGGCTGATAGAAGACTGGCCGCTCCTTCGGATGCAGGTCGTAATGCTCGGTCAGGCCAACCTCCGGGATTCCTTTTTGAATGGCGCTCTCGCACATGGCGCACACACTTGCATCCGAATCGGAAGAGAAATTGGAATGCATGTGGTAATCGAAAGGGATGACCGAGAGCATGCCCAAATTAAAACATGAAAGAAGGACGCGGCACAGGAGAAATTATCGTCGTTTTTAAACCTCTCGACGATGTCCGGCGGACAGCGCCTAGGTTTTCGGAATGGACACTGAAAAATCTGGTACGCCCAGCAGGATTCGAACCTGCGACCCCCTGCTTAGAAGTTCGTCCTTTCCCATTGATTTACTTATATTTACATTATTTCGGCCTGGGTAGCGCGGCACAGGGCGGCAAAATTCTGAAACTTCCGCAACCCAGGCGCAACCAGGAATACGCCCCCCCCTGGGTTCGAGACCTCGCCATAGGGGGTGTTAAAAGGGGATCCCTTATCCCAAATCGCTCAAGCTTAAAAAATTTTAGCCCCACTCCGCATAAACAGCAATTTAAAACCGGCAAAAAAATCAGGCTACAGAAAAAGGGGACGCTGAGCAAATTCCTTCGAACGGCTGGCAGTCACTACGCCAGCCGTTCGAAGGACGCGAGAATAGTTACGATCCCCCCAAGCCATGAGAAGATCAGAATTTACATTCCGATTGCATCTTGATCTCGTGTAGGCTCTAATCGATGCACAGGCTCAATAGGGAGATTCGAACTGATGTCCAACGATTGGCTTTACCCGCTATCAAGCAAAACCGAACATTGGTTTGAGTGCAAGGGCGAACGCACGCATGACACAAGCCCAAGCAGTTTCGAGAGGATGATTCACGTCGGTGGGGCAGATGATGAATGGATGATCAGCAAGAACTTCCGAAACGTTGCCATTGGCGACCGGATCTGGCCCTACTACGGAACGGGTGATAAGGACTTCGGTATCGCTGGGCTCGCAACTATCTCGAAGGTCTTTGAACGAGATTCCGGCGATTGGCGGCTTCGTCTCCACTGGGATCTCAAGACAACGAAACACCTGCTAAAGTCGCCCTATCCGGCTAAGAAGGTGAGGACGCACATACCATGGCCACTTTATTCTGTCGTTCGCATGCCGGACGCTCTCGCCAAAGATTTGGTCGGACACGTCGGCGCAATCGCAAATTCCAGCTCTAGCCCAACCGTTCCAGTCTATGGAGGCGGTCACATCGGGACGATCACCTACAAGCTTCCGCAGCATAAAACAGCGCGACTGCGGCATGACGCTATTGTCCGACCCCTGATGATCCGACTCGAATCAGTTGGGTGGAAGACGGTCGGATTCGACCTTGGACTCGGGAGTAAGAAAGTGGATCTCGCTGTAACCAGGAAGAATCATGTCCTTCTTATCGAGGTCAAGACATTTAGCGGCCCGTCGATTGGCCCGGTGAGAGATGCGTTCGCCCAACTTCACGAGTATCGATGGCTTAACTCCCGTACAAAACAAGCCCACCGAATGGTGAAACTCTGGGCAGTGTTCGAATCGGAACCTAAGCCAGAGGAAGTTCAATTCCTCGAAGCCGCCAGGATTACTGTGTCGTGGGTTGTTGAAAGACTTGGCCGTTTTGCACATGGCCCTCGCTCAATCAATACAATACAAGCACTGAAAGTTGAAGCTTGAAGTCCAATTTTCTCCTACGAGTAGCAATCTGCGTCAAAGTGATCGCAGAAAGCCGATTAGGCTTGGCTGCTTGAAACCTTATTCAACAATCTGTCCTTTTGTCAAATTACGGGGATTCCACTCAAATTAAAATCGTAGTCCGATTTACATTGAAACTGCAGCGATGCATCAGCGAAACATGGAAACACATTCCCCTTCACGCCCTACGTGGCAAAGCCTCGACTGCTATTAGCTTGTTTCTATTATCTTCAGGCCGTTCTTTGATCCACTTCAATGGCAAAACAACATGCCTTTTAATCTCCGGGAACTCTGTGATTGAAGGAACATTCGAGCAAACCACCTCGCTTCTGGTAACGTTTTGAAACTTGGAAATGAAGAACTCAAGGCTTCTGAATCCATTAATTGCCAAAACATCTGGGAATAAATCAAGCACCTCTTCCTGTACTGAAGCCACCGGGCCCCAGAGCCTGTTCAATAGAGACACCGCGAAATAAACTTGTTCTGTTCTAAATGGACCTCTTAAATTCATAAACATTTTATAATAATCATCATTATAGGCATTAAAATGGCGAGCAGAAACCAGTTTTTTCCTCAGCTCGTTTAACGGTGCCATGACAGTCTGTCCTTCTTCTGTAGCTAAGGCATCCAGTTCAACAATTGGTCCATTCAGCCGAGACACGAAATCTGATCCTTTGACGGGCTCTGTGATCTCGTCTAAAGTAGCCGTTGAAGCGAATATCCAAACAGCTGGGGCCAAGCGGTACGTCTTGCCGTTTCTTATGAATTTACCGTCCCAAATAGGATTTAAAAGAAGTCCCAGCGCCGTGTTCCCCTCAATTTCACAATTAATCTCATCCATGAAAATCAACAGCTTCTCTTGGCTCCTATTTTGAACAGAGCAAATCGTGTCCAGGCAGTCAATGAGGTCGTGACTAGTCGCCATTTGGGAAATTGAAAAATCAAGGTGTGGCATATTGAAATGAGCAGCCAACGATTTTGCGAGAAAGCTTTTGCCCCATCCGGGCCCAGCAATTAAAAGGCAATTGAATGGATATTTCACATCTTTCGTGTTTCTGAATTGATCGATCTTTTTTATCAGGTCATTGATTGCGTCACGTTTAGGGCTGCCCACAGTTATGTAGCCTTCTAGTGCCCCTTCTCCCCTCCATAACTGATATTTTCGATCACTAGCTATGCCGATGATCCCGCTTCTCTCAGCCGATTGTTTCCACAATTCCCATGCATCATTGTAATCAATGCAATTAGGCTCACTTTTCGGATTAGTAGACTCCAAGCTTTTTAAAGCACCGCTATAGTCGCCATAGAAATGCAGATCCTCACGACTCCATGCCTTAGTAGACTGAATGCTCCATTCGTAGGCGCACCGTA
>JAHFUH010000444.1 GCA_023265215.1 Acidobacteriota bacterium | reverse complement strand
GACTGCCGCAACTCAAATCATGGAGCTTGTTGCTCGCCTATGTCCGGAGCTTTTTCCGGATCGTGAAATTCGTGACTGGTATACAAGCGACGAGTTTGTGTTCAAAGAAGAAAAGGACCTCGAACAGGAGATGAGTATTAGAGTTCAAGATACGAAAGCCTTTCTTGAGGAAAAGCGAAACGAAAAGGCCGAAGTTGCAGCGCGACTCGAATTCATCAAGAAGATACTTATCGCTAGAGAAGACCCTGGACTTGCCGCGGACGACCGTCTTTCCACAAATATTAAGCTGGTTCTCGAATTCCTAGGATTCCAGGTTGAAGACATCGACGCAAAGATCAAGGGTGTCATCAAAAAAGAAGATTTCTGGGTGAAGGAGGGTGATTTTATTGCCATCACTGAAATTACTGGCACTAATGCAAAAAACCCAAAGACAAAGGAATTCAACGATCTGCTTGGAAGGATGACGACCATTTTTAAGCGTAGGGACCTTGTACCGGATGCTTCAATGATCAGCGGACTTTTGATTATCAACTATGACATAGATACCCATCCACGGAAACGGCCTAAGCTTTATGGTGGCGACGCTGAGGAGATTGTAGAGGCCGCAAAGGAGCAAAATATAGGACTGTTCTCAACAGTGGACCTGTATGACATAGCGGTTGCTGTAAAAGATGGCTTGATGGGAAAGGAACAGGCAAGGGCAATGATAAGGGGATTTGGAAGAATCGAATTTAAGAGCAAGCTCTAGCTTCCTTTTGAATCCCAGGGATGTTCATGCGGCCAGGACTCAAGTCCGTGGCTTTTGGATTTTTGACTGGACACGCCTTCGGCGCGAGAGTGGAGTCGAAAACCTACCATGACTAAAATGGGCCTAAAGCTATCAATGAACGCCCTTATGACTTCAATCCTCTCCCGCGAGATAACACTATGATCGGACAGAACGCAACAGGAAACTCAGGCAAGAAATTTACGGTCATCCGCGAAATTGGTCGTGGCGGATTTGGCAAAACGACAATATATGGACGCCCCGCGCGGCAAGTGGAAATAGCGAATTCTTGGATCACTCAATATTTTTCTCTGATTCGTGGGAATTACACCGGGACAGCTCCCCGGTTTCCTGGTTATGGGGGAGGCGAAAGGGAATGAGATCATTTGAAAATGGTTACTTGCTGGAGCAACCCATTTCTCAACGGTTGTTGATGACCATCAGGACGTTGGGCGAATTCAAGGGACGTCAGTGTTTGTATCAACGCCAATCCCCGGAGGTTTTAGAAACTCTCAGGCGTGTTGCGATGGTCCAAAGCGTAGAATCGTCCAATCGCATTGAGGGTATCACCGTAGCGGCGGATCGCTTAGCTCCATTAGTTCAGAAAAAGACGAAGCCGAGAGATCGATCTGAAAGCGAAATATCCGGTTACCGGGATGTGCTTGCAGAGATCCATGCCAAGAACAGCCGGTTGAGACTCTCACCGGAAATGATCCTTGAATTCCATCGTCGCATGTATGCTTTTGCGGATGAGAAGGGTGGGCGGTGGAAGGAAAAGGACAATGCAATTTTGGAAGTACGACCGGATGGCAGGCAGGCAGTTCGATTCCGTCCAGTTTCGGCACTTGCTGCTCCGGAATTCACTAAGAAACTCTGTGAACTCTTCCATCGCTCTCTTGATGATCGACAGGCAGAGCCGCTTCTTTTAATTGCCTCCTTCGTTCTGGATTTCGAATGCATCCATCCGTTCTGGGATGGGAACGGGAGGATGGGCAGACTTCTGACCCTCCTATTGTTGTATCAAGCCGGTTACGAGGTCGGTCGTTACATCAGCTTTGAACGAATTATTGAAGAAACGAAGGAGACATATTACGAAGCTCTTCTGCGCAGTTCGCATAACTGGCACGACGAGCGCCATGATCTTGGTCCCTGGTGGGACTACTTCCTGGGAATCCTGATGGCAGCGTACAAGGAATTCGAGGATCGGATCGGCTCCATTTCCAGCACTCGTGGCGCCAAACGTGAGATGGTGCGCAACGCAGTGAAACGATTGCCGTCCCGTTTCAATCTGCAGGATTTGCTGCACGCCTGTCCCGGCGTCAGTTATCCGACGCTGAAACGAGCCCTGGCCGAACTGCGAAAAGCTAAGCGCATCCGCTGTCTCGGCAAAGGGAGGGATGCTATGTGGGAGAGAATCGGATCATGAAACCGTTAATCGGATCATGAAACGTTTTATTGATCCGATTCAAACGGGCATGGGAGAAAATCAACAAACGACTTGCATTGCCCTGTGGAGTTGGCCGCGAATGGATTCGTACGATGCTAGCCTTCAATATTTTGCCAATTTCTTTTCCTGCCTAACAACGTGATACGTGCATAACAACATGTCATGATAAGTGTCATGATAAATGGCGGCTGGCCAGGAGCTCTAATTGCTCAGCGAATGTTGCGTCATAAGTCATCCCAAAAAGAGTTCCAGATAAATATCTGGGGCTCCGTAGCAGTCAATTGCGCCGGTCTTGGCTGGGTTCTGACGCCCATTGGATCTCAATACCTTTCATCTGCTTTATCGGCTATATCAGGCTAACAATTGGCTCCAACGGGCGGTTCGCTGCGCGTCCCGTAGAAGACCACCTTCGAGAGTTTGGCGGTATCGTCCCACATCATCTATAAGCCTGTTTTTTTTGGCTTTTGTTCTTCGGCGAAATACCACAGCCATTGCAATAATGCAGGCGCAATGCAAACGCTACTGCCGAATTTTTACTTGATTTTAGCGGGTAACGGGCTGGATTCTCAAGAATCGCTGTAGACAGATCAACGTCAAGGGCCGGCCAGTAGATATGCCCCCCTGAATAGAGTTCAATGTTCAAAACATCCGCCAGCTTTGACTCCTTAAACCATGGGAAATCCTTGTGTGAGAGGAAATATTCCTTCCCTTCTACCAGAAGCCAAAGTCGCTGTCCATCAACATTGAGGACTTCAATCTGTGAAATGCTTGTGCCAGGCATCTATTATTCCTGTTTCCGTTTTTTAACGACGTCTAGAATATCACTCAGTTCCTCTTCCTTCAGTCCGTAGTTTTTTTCGAGCGTGATTTCGGGCTCGATCCAAAACTTGGCTTGTCCATCAGCATCACGCACATGGACATGCATTCGTGGTTCTTCACGCGAGAAAAAATAAAATCGATAACCTCTCCATCTGAATACCGTCGGACTCACCTGTTAATCATACGACAGTAGTCCTTAGTATGGCACATCCTATTTTGGGTGCAATCGGACGCAATTACAGCCCACCGAGAAAATGGAGGTCAATCTTCCGAGCGGTGGCATGGCAACACTGCCATTATGCCGTCCCGTTTTTCCCATGTGGAACGGTGCCCCGATTGCCTTTGCTTACGGGAAAAAGCCGGTGCTTGAGCATGAAGGTGAGCCGTGTTTTGCCGAGCTTAAAATCCTCCGTTCTTTCACTGAAGTCGGATGGGAAGGCGTCTGGGTTGGGACCTATGGCGGCATTCATTATTTGCGAAGCATGCCTCGGAATGGAATGTAAAATCGGACGGTGTCTCGATCCCGGAAGAGAAAGAACTCCTGCTCAAGAGAATATGGAAGGCAGGCAAAACGAAAGCGTGCTTTGACGTTTTTGCCTGGCAAGGGAAGCGGATATTGTTCTGCGAGGCCAAACAATCAAAAAAGGACAGGCTCACTTCAGGGCAAGAACGATTCATCGAGGCCGCTTTATCTTGTAGAGACTCGCCGGACCAAATGCTGATCGTCGAGTGGACAGCTTCATATATTCCGCAGCATTAGCATATCCGAATTTTCAAGACCGGCATGGCGCCGGTGCGTATCTTCCCACCTTGATTTCTCCATGCTACGCTGCAGCGGTTCCAGCCCTTTTCGAAAGTTTGATGAGGCCCCATTATCAACGTGTGATAGGACTCTCAAATCCCCGAGGAGAAAAAGCATTGGTCATACCAGAATTCCAGAACATTGAAAGCTATGGTTGCGAAATCGAGCGGCGGGTGATAAAGATTCGAAGCCGTTCTTGTGGATGGGCGGCAAGATAACAAACCGTCCGGATCAAACGCACAGCCGACTTATAAATGCCGCAACGTGATATCATATCTGTTCGGTTCGGGCTTAAGAGAATCGCAATAGCCACGGTGGAGGGCTGAAGGTGGGAGGTACAAGGCAAGTCCTGGATGATCCCCTGAAATTCATTCAGGAATGCTTCCGACACCGAAGAATCCTATGGACGTACCATGTCAATATGCGTCTCGAGGGAAGATTCTTAACACGAGACGAGATTCTCGGCGCAGTCGAATCGTTTCAAATCATAGAAGCGTATCCGGAAGATAAGTACCTTCCAAGTTACCTGGTTCTGGCCAAGAACGAGAGCTCCGCGTTTCATGCTCTCATTGCTGTGGATTTCGAAGGCGGTAATGTCAGAATTGTCACGGCGTATCGCCCCGGCCGTGAACAATGGATGCCGGATCTCATGACGAGGAGGAAAGGCCAATGAAGTGCAGAATTTGCGGGTCAAACCTACAAGCGATCAAGACGGATCTTCCCTTCAAGGTGAGCGAAAGGACGATCGTGATCGTCAAGGAACTGCCTGTCGTTCAATGCGAGAGCTGTTCGGCATATGAAATTGAGGATCCGGTGTTCAGCCGTGTGGAGGAACTCCTGTCCGCCATCGATCGGGCCACAGAGTTGGAGATCATTCGTTTTGCAGCGTAAAATTTAACTCTAAAAAGGCCCGGCGTCCTGCGAAACTCCACCAACAATCCTCTCTACCTGCTATGCTTTGGGTAGGCAACGTTAGCGGCGCTTCCATTGCCCTGCGGATCGCCGAGCACCTATTAACCCGGATTATTCATGAAGCTTCTACTGCGGCGGCGGATCCGGGCATGTTTACTGCGTTGCGCTCGGTCGGATTCCTCGACGTACTGTCGAGTAC
>JAHFUH010000443.1 GCA_023265215.1 Acidobacteriota bacterium | reverse complement strand
GGGTTCGGAGTTGGAGGTACATTTGAAACCTTGAATACTTCTGATTATCAAAGACAGTTTTCCGTAAATATCTTCGGAACAATCAATACAATATATGCATCCCTGGAAAGCCTTAAGAAATCGAAAGGAAGACTATGTCTGATAGGCAGTGGCAGTTCCTATTTGACAGCTCCGGGAACCACTGCATACAGCATGAGCAAATACGCGATACGTTCCCTTGCAGAGGGGCTATATGCAGAACTTGCAACCAAAGGTGTCTCAGTAACACTTATAATTCCCGGTTTCATAAAAACGAATATCCGGAAGACTGACAACAATGGGGTTTTCCGGAATGACCTCTCGGACCCTGTTCCTGAGTGGCTGATGATGTCCTCTGAAAAGGCAGCCAAAAAGATTTATAGGGCCGTCTTACTTGGAAAAAGGGAGCTCACTCTGACAGGGCACGCTTATATAGGAGTTTGGCTCGCAAGATATTTTCCCGGGATACTGGCATTTCTTTTTAAAACCTCTTTCAGCCAAAAACGATCTTCAAAATAAAAGATAAGCCACAGGAATCAAAGCATAGAACAATTTAAGAACAACCCGCGTATTCCAATTGCGGCATCATTCCAGAGGGGAAAAACAAGAAAGCATTGCCCCCCCCCGACAAAAGCAAGAGATGAGAGCAGTCCAGGATAGATTTCCCTTCCTGCAATAGATTTGCCGAATGAGGCCCGAAGGGCCGCCAGTGAATAGGCCCGGCCGTCAGGCCGGGATTAGGTTGTTGGTGACGATGAGCGCTGAAGGCGCGGCACTTTATGATGCAATTTCGTTTGAGTACCGCGCTTTCAGCGCTCATTCAATCGAAATCGCTAGCCCCGGCCTTGCGGCCGGGGCTATTCACTGTCGGCCCTTCGGGCCTTAGCTGAACGAACATGCAGACTCTAGAGAATCGCCGTGATGCGCCATCTACCCACAGTGTCAACTGTGTTCTGCCGCGAGGGCAGAGCCGGTGGATCTCCCAGCCGGTTAGGAGGGGTCGCGCGCATGGGGCTTACATGTTGTCGCATTCAGCCCGGATCGTTGGATACTACTTCTTGTCGCGCTTTTTATATACACCGCACGGCTTACATTGCCGGCCGGAAGGATTCCCCAGTTCACTTCAGAAAGTCCAAACCTGGCTTCATCGGCGGCGATGGCAAGATCGCAGGATACTACAGGCAGAAACGCTCCGTCGCATATCCCCTGCTCATCTATTCAAAGCTGACCCAATCTAATTCAACATTGTTCTTTTCGTTGAGAGTGACAACAAGATCGTGTACGCCTGAAGGAACAGCGGCCAGTTTTGAATTAGCCACTTTCCATTCGAAACCTTTTCCAATTTCAATTTTTGCAAGTACAGGGCCATCCGCCTTATCAATGTGGATGGCAATGGATCCTCCCGCCGATGAAACGCACCGGACATTCACCGATTTCAGGTCGCTCTTTCCGAAATCAACCTTGTTGAATTGAATCCATGCATTCTTCTCGCTGAGTGATATTTTCCAGCCCTCACGCCTGTTTGCATCATTGAGGAATGAGACCGATACGCCTTCATTGCTTATGGCGCTGTACCTGTCAATTTGTATCTTGCTTTTCGCGGCGACAATCCCAACTCCTCGATGGGTCGGAATGACTTTCTTAATTGTCCCGTCTTCATTGAAAGACAGGTAGTCCGCCTTTATCGACCTGTTCTTGTCAAATTCCGGGGACATGTCCTTGTCATGATAAAACAAGTACCACTGCCCTTTGTATTCGACAATTGAATGATGATTTGTCCAGCAACCGGAGGCAGATTCGTCCATGATCACGCCCGTGACAGTGAAAGGCCCCGTCGGGCTTTTACCCATGGCGTATTCGAGCCTTTCGGTCTTATTTGCGACATGGGGATAAGTCAGATAGTAGATTCCATTCCGCTCAAACGCAAAAGGACCTTCGATGAGTCCAGCGGTGGGGAGATTCTGGATTTCCTGCGGCTTGGAATCAAGCTCCACCATGTTGTCTTTCAGTTTGGCCACAAATATTCGGCTCATTGAGTAGTACAAGTAGGCCGTCCCATCCTTATCGATGAGCACACATGGATCTATTCCCATCGGCCCTTCTATCGGCTTGGTCTCGGGTTTAAAGGGACCATAGGGTTTATCCGCTATCGCAACCCCGATTCTGCTTCCTCCTCCGCGTCCTCCTGTCGTCTCTGCTTTGGCCGGAGCGGGGAAATAGAAATAGTATTTTCCTTTTTTGAAAACGCAATCCGGCGCCCACATGGCGTAGCCTGCGGCGTCAGCCCAATCAACCTTGTCCTGGCTTACAATGACGCCGTGATCCTTCCAGTCCAAAAGATTCTCGGAAGAGAAAACATGGTAATCTTCCATAACAAACCAGTTGGCGCGACCTTTGCCTGGACCGGCAGGGATATCGTGAGAAGGATAAACATAGATTTTGCCCTCAAATACTCTCGCAGTTGGGTCGGCTGTAAATTGATCCAGGATGAGGGGATTTTGAGCAAATGTAGCGGTGACAAAAAACAGTACCCCGAAACTTAATGCCAATAGATGGAGTGTGTGGTTCTTCATGTTTCCTCGAATCATTCTTAAGTCGTTCTGAATCAGCCAAGGTCGAGACAACGACCCAGTGCCATAATTCTTCGCAGTCTGTACCTTTTTGTCAATGAACTGCTTAGATTTTTGATCCAGCCAAGCCATGCAGTGGAAAGTAGCGTAGGTATTGTAAGGCAGAAAGCTGCAAGCCGCCAGGCTCCTGGAGGAGGAGGGCGAGCAGATAAAGGAACCGCCGCCCCCCCTTATAGCAGGAACTGTGAAGTGGTGTTTCAACTCGCAACGTTATTTAAGTTACACTATCTCATTAAATGCGCTCGGTTATCTTTTGGTTCATACGTGAGGATCTTTCGATAATAAGCCGGTGGTATCAGGAAGCCCCCAAGATGGCATCGGTGTTAAGTTAAGGATTCTCAATCCATCCTGCATCGGCCAATTGAATTAAGGCCGGCCCCGGAGTTTATCTTATGGAAAGATTTGATTCCAAGCGCTGAAAGCGCGGAGCAGCAAAGCCCGGGGTTTCGGCTGCTTCACTGCTCCGCGCTTTCAGCGCTTAATGAAGCCTTCCTTAACTTAACACCTATGCCCAAGATGGGGGCAAGCCAATTTCCCAAGCTGCGTCCCGTAGGGGCGCCGTGATACTAGCCCGGCACTTTAGTGCCGGGACTCGTCGAAAACCACAATCCTAGTCCCGTACGGGACGACTGCGTTGTTGGATACTTCGACACTTCAATCGTCCCTACGGGACTTCTTCTCTCATCTTTCCTTTAATCCCGGCACTGAAGTGCCGGGCTATTTTCACAGCGTCCCTCCGGGACGCAGCACCGGAATGGCAGAGCCTTTTCGCCCCGCCATAGGCGGCGGTTTACTGTAATCGACCACGCCTGGAAGGCGTGGCTTTGGCCTGCCCCGCACAGCGTTGACTGTTACCCGCACGTGACACTGTGGGTGCAGGTAACAGTCAGCGCTGTGCGGGGCGATTCGCCTTGCCTCTCGGGGTCGGAGTCGGAGTCGGGGTCGGCTTTTTAAACGGGGGGCAAAATAATGGAGTACCTATTGGAGATTGTTTTCCCTGATTTCGACCCAGATAGCGATACCGACCCCGAAGTTCTTTGGTGTTTTGTTGCCAAATTAATCGACGGCACTCCGAAACGGCTTAGCCTGTCAGGATCGCACGGCCATAGGCCGTGGGTTTAGCTGGTACTAAAGCGAATCAGTCCAAAACTTATATCTTCCTTCTTTATCCACAGGGCAGGCTCCTTAACTCCAGAACTCGGGATTTAAGTCGGACGATGAAGCTGTTTGAGTTCGGGAGTTGAGTAGCCTGGCCCCCAAACTTCCCTACCGGTGTGCCCCGGCGCGTGAATGACCGCAATCAACGGCCCGTGCCATCGCCGCTATAAATGGTCGAGCCTATGAGGGTGCGTGTGAATCCCTGGAGCAGATCCAGCTGTATCAGTGCCCTATCATAGAGATAAAGGCGGCTCTGCAGATCACCGGGCTCGTGAGTCCCGGAAGTGCAGATCAGGCTGCTTCGACACAACAGAGAGCGCATCGGGATCATGTCTTTGAATCTGCGTTGTATCCGGCCGCTATTGAGATCCACGAGGTTGAGAGAAGAATGCGAATCTCCAGTTACGGATGCGACCAATTGACCGGGAGCATACTCCCCCCCCAGCCAGGCGGATTTGCCGGGCAGGTCGATGACGCGCTGCTTCTCTCCTTCGGAATTGAATACCAGCAGCCGTGCCTCCTCCAGATCCTGCGCGCTCAGCAGGACGATTCTGCCGTCGGCAACGAAATAGAGGTTCTTGATGCCTTTCGTTCCCTCAGGCATAAGGGTTTTTTCTTTTTGCCCGCGCCGGACCGAGCAGAGAGCGAGATACCCTTCTTGTTCCCCGCGTTTCCATACGGCAAAGGTCTCCGTTGCAGAATCCGCCGGCAGCCATACCCGGGTGATCGCGCTCATTGTGGCGACAGTTTTTAGCGCTCTTGCCGAGGCATCAAATTCGATGATTTTCAGGTCCAGCCAGGGTGCTGATTCCTTGCGGGGACAGAGCAGGTAAACGCGCGCCCGATCCTGTCCCTGGAACCTGACCTCTGCGGAAAAATGTACCGGGGAGCGCAGGGAGGTGCCTCCCAGGAACTCTCCATCCGGGAGTCGGTAGATTGCGAGGAGATTCTGCTGGAGCAGGGCAACCCGCGTCCCGTCATGGGAGAGAGCCAATTCGGTGAGCCCGATCACGGGGATGGAAGTCCGGATCGGCACCGGGCGAGCGGCATCGAGATTTGCCAGGAAGAGAGTCTGCGACGCTTCGCGGAGTGTGCCGCGCAGCCAGACGACCCGAGTGCCATTTCCGGAGATCACCGGCATCTGCC
>JAHFUH010000442.1 GCA_023265215.1 Acidobacteriota bacterium | reverse complement strand
TTTTTTTCGCTGTTATGTAATAATTGGGCTGCTTGCGCGTCTAGTGGATTGAGGCGATCCATTATGGCAACAGCCGGCAACCCGATAAAGACGCAACCAAACCAAATGACCTTATCGACAGAGTTTTCCAATCTGTACGAAACTCATTATGCCTCGGTGTATCGCACAGCACTCCGGATTACCGGGAATCCGGCAGATGCCGAGGATGCCCTGCAGACTGTTTTCATGCGATATCTGAGCCAGGGAGAGCGCCAGGATGCGCCCAGTACTCCCGAAGCATATTTCCGCCGCGCAGCCGCCAATGCCGCCCTGGACCTGCTGCGCCGCAGAGTCTCGCATAACGAAACACCGCTCGATGAGAGAACCGCCGACGCCTCCATAGAAAATACGGCACTCTTAAAGGAGCGGCTCCGGCGCGCTATAGCCGCCATTGATCCCGATGATGCAATAATTTTTATGCTCCGCTACGTAGAGGGATTTTCCAATGGGGAATTGGCCGATATTTTCGGCCAGGAAAAAAACAATATCGCCGTTCGGCTGCACCGCATCCGGCAAACCCTGCAAGCTGAGATCGAGCGTTAGGAGGAGGTAGCACCATGTCAGAAGATCGCTTGGATGAAGCTTTAGAAGCAATGAGGAATGAAACAATGGATCCCGAACAGCTGTCCGATGCGCATGCTCGCGTCGGGGCGAAGTTGGGAATATCTCCTTCTGTGTGCGCAGAATTCCAGACAGAAATCCGCGAATACCTGGACGGGCAGCTCGATGACAAGCGCAGGCTTCTGATCGAAGATCACCTGAGCCGCTGCCCTGCCTGCCGCGCAAAGCTGGCCGAACGGAAAGGGGAGCAAAAGGTATTTCCGATTAAAAGCCGGCGCGCAGCCTGGCCTTCCAAATGGGGCGCATGGGCAGCCGCCGCCGCTTTATTTATCGCGGCCCTTTATTTCGGACGCGATGGCATAGACTCGCTGCTTGCCTTCGGCGGACCACGAGCCACTGTTGTTTCCGCCACGGGAGGCTTGTACCTGGTGCCGAACGGAGTGTTGAAAGCCGGCTCGACAATCGGCGACAACGCCGTGATTCGAACAGGGGCAAGGGCCAAGGCAAAGCTGCGTCTCCGGGATGGCTCGCTCGTGGATTTGAATGAAGGCACTGAGCTGTCGGTGCACGCCACCTGGAGCAGAAAAACCATTCGCCTGCAGCGCGGAGATATTATCGTTCATGCAGCCAAGCAGCGGCTCAGCCGCTTGCAGGTTCAAACACGCGACTCGATCGCCTCGGTGAAAGGCACCATATTCGCTGTTTCCTCCGGGATCAGCGGCACTGTGGTTTCAGTTGTGGAAGGTTCTGTGGCAGTAAATCAATCTACTGGCAACGTCTTGTTGAGCCCTGGACAGCAGGCGGCATCCAATCCAGCCTTGGCCGACTCCGTCCAGAGCGCCATATCCTGGAGCCCGGACGCTGAGAGCTATTTGGCGATTCTGTCTTCAATTACGCACGTCACAAACCAGATTGCCAAATCTCCATCCTTATCGTTGAGCGCCCAATCCCATCTTCTTCAATATATCCCGGACAATATGATTGTTTATGGAGCTATTCCAAACCTGGGAGGCGTTGCCAATCAGGCCGCTTTTCTGTTTGAACAGCAATCGGCTGAAAACCCTCTGTTCAATCAGTGGTGGAATTCCACGGCAAGCCAGGGATTGAAGCAACTGATCGGGAAAATGCAGGCATTCATGCCTCTATTTGGCGACGAGATCGTGTACGGCGTTTCGATGAGCGCGCCCGGATCAGCGGTCCCTATCTTTCTTGCTGAGGCACAACCCGGGAAGGAAGCCGAATTGACGGCGGTTCTGGAGCAGTTGCGTGCTCAAATGGGAACAAGACCACTTTATTACAGCCTGACCAACTCACTGATCACCATCTCCGATTCCGAGACTCACCTGCAATGGTTGCTTGACCATTTGAAACAGGGCGCCGCGACTCCATTCGCGAACGAGATCGCTGCGCGCTATCAGGCCGGCACCGGCAGCCTGCTGGGCGTGGATATCGATTCCATCGTCTCACTTGCTCATAATGTGCCGCCCCAAGTTCTCAATATGGCGCAGATGAAGCATATTTTCTTCGAAAGGCGCAATGTTCAGGGTCTTGAGGAAAATGCATTGACCCTCAGTTTCAAAGGTTCGCGGACTTGGATTTTCTCTTTCCTCGCAGACTCGGGCTCGGTGGGAGCCGCCGAATACATTACCGGTGACTCTATTGCAGCATTTTATATAGCCACCCGTGAGCCGCAACAGATTGCCCAGGAATTTATAGCTCAGTTGTCCCGATTCAATACTAATTTCCCCACCAACCTTGCACAGGCCGAAGCAAAGCTGGGCATCAGTTTCACCAACGATCTTGCAAGAGCTTTGGGTGGCGAATCCGCAGTTGCAATCGAGGGTATTTCGGTTTCGGGTCCGGTTTGGTCGATGGCTACTCTCGTAAATGACCAGCTAACTCTCAACAATACTATTCGCAAGCTGATTGATTTCACGAATGCGGAACTGACAAGAGCAGGCAAGACCGACATAATCAAGATTGAAACGGAGAGCATTGATGGGAGAACTTGGACGACTATAAAATTCCCCCAGGCTCCATCTTCAATTACCTGGACTTATGACAATGGCTACATGGTTGCCGGATCCGACAGAGGCGCTGCAGCGCGGGCGGTTGCAACCCGCAACGGCGGATCTCCCCTCATCTATTCCGCTGCATTTAAGCAGCAACTGCCGCCAAGCATGCACCCATCGGGGTTTGCCTGGCTGAACGCAAAAGGAGCCCTACAGAGTTTGCCTGCGTTGTCTCAAAATCCTGTCATTCAGAAACTGATCGCGGAGAAGGATCCGATTCTGGTACTCTCTAGCGGAACTCCGGAACAAATTCGGGTGGTCAGCCGTACCCGGGTAACGGATTTGATCCTGAATTTGATGCTGCTGCAGGGGAGCAGCCGTGCTGCTCCCCAGAGCAGGAGTTCAAGCGCTATCCGTTAAACAGGCCAGGATTTCTGAATGACATCGACAGTTGTCGAGTTGGAAAATTTGAAAGTCAATCTTGGGCGGCAGGAGGTCCTTCGAGGGCTGTCCTGCCGCCTCGGCGTTTCCGGCGTTGGTAAAACGATTGGTCTGCTTGGGCCGAACGGCGCCGGAAAATCCACCCTCATCCTGACTTTGCTTGGATTCCACAAACCGGTTGGCGGGCGCGCCTGCGTGCTGGGCTTCGACTGCGGCAGCCAGTTGCAGGAAGTCCGAAGGCGCATAGGCTATATGCCCGAGACGGACTCCTTCATCGGCAATTTGACGGCGGTCTCTTTTCTGCGTCTGATGGGAGAACTCTCCGGGCTCCCCGCGAAATCCGCGCTGGAAAAGGCGCATGAAGCACTCTTTTTGGTGGGTTTGGGGGAGGCTCGCTATCGTGAACTAAGGACGTATTCCCAGGGAATGAAACAAATGGCCAAGCTGGCCCAGGCCATTGTGCACGGCCCCGAACTGCTGATCCTGGACGAGCCGACCAACGCGCTCGATCCTTCCTCACGCCTGAGAATGCTGAAGCTGGTACGTGACATGAAGGAAGAACACGGGATGAATGTGCTGCTCTGTTCTCACCTGCTGCACGATGTCGAACAGGTGTGCGATGAGGTCGTCATCATGAAAGACGGCAGGATCGTGCACGAATGCAATCTCGAGGCGGAACGACGTTCAAACAAATGTTTTGTCGAACTCGAGGTCGCCGGCGATGACAGAAACTTCCGCAGCGCGTTGCCTGAGATTGGCGCGGATGGAGTTACCGAAGGGAATGGCCGCTGGCGCATCGTGCTGCCGCCCGATGTAGAAATCCGGGTGTTGTGGAACCTGCTGGGACAGCACAATTTGATGGTGAGAAAACTCAGACACAGGCGCGATACGCTCGAGGAAATATTTTTAAAGGCGATGGGGCATATTGATCACACGCCGGGCGAAAGCGCAAATGCCAAACCTATAGGAAAGTGAAGATTGTTCGGGATCGGGGTCGGTATCGGTATCGGGGTCGGTTTTTAAAAGACGACCCCGATACCGATACCGATCCCGATCCCGATGAATCATACAAATAGGGTAATCGGTGTAACGCATGGCAGTATACAGGCGGGGTTATCAGAAGTATCAGGGACCGATTGCAGGCCGCTGGACTCGTTGCACCGTATTGCCCCGCTTTGCCTGGAAGCGGCTCTTCCAGCAACGCATGATTTTGCTGATCACTGTCATTTCGATGGTATGGCCGCTGCTCTGCGCTGTTTTCATCTATCTCAGCAATCATGCCGACTTGTTAAAAGGACTGAGCAAACAATTCCAGAATTTCATACAGGTAAATGGCACCTTTTTCTTTACCTACATGGCCGTGCAAAGTGTGTTTGCGGTTTTCCTGGCAGCGCTGGCCGGTCCCGGCCTGATAGCCCCCGATCTGGCCAACAACGCTTTGCCGCTTTATTTCAGCCGGCCGCTCAGCCGATCAGAATACGTAGTCGCACGTTTTGCCACCATTTTTGGAATTCTGTCGCTGGTAACCTGGATCCCGGGTCTGCTGCTGTTTGGAATGCAAACGGGCATGTCCGACACAAAATGGTTCAGCTTAAACTGGCAGCTGGCTCCCGGCATGGTTGCCGGTTTCGCCATATGGCTGCTGCTGGTGAGCATGGTAGCTCTTGCAAGTTCCGCCTATGCAAAGGTGAAAATAGTTTCAGGCGCGCTGGTACTGGGATTCTTTTTCATCCTGAGCGGAGCTTCCGTGATGATTAACGGAGTCTTTCGGGTCACCTGGGGAAGCGCGCTGAATCCGTCCTGGGCGTCCCGCCGGATCTGGTGTTTCCTGCTCAGCGTCGATCCTGCCGAAGGACCCGGAGAGGTTGCCTGCGCTGCAGTTCTGGCCGGTTTCATACTCTTGCTG
>JAHFUH010000441.1 GCA_023265215.1 Acidobacteriota bacterium | reverse complement strand
TTACTGGACGGCAGGGATTCCCGCATAGTGGAAAAGGTTTTTGTTTCCGGGACTGCGGCTTTCGGAGTGCTCTTAGGAGCGGCGACTGGCGCAGCAGCCCGTTTCGCAGGCTTGGCAGGCGGTGCTTTGACCCACTCAACGCCAAGGCTCTTATAGAATTTCAGGTGATCCAAGACTTCTTCCCCCGGGCGCTTTTTATCGCTCATCTCCCCAGCTCCAGCTGATCCAATACCGTATCGTCATTGCGCCAGTTCGGCGCAGTCCTCACCGTTAAACTCAAATAAACCTGGCACTCCAAAAGCTGCTCCAGATCCCGGCGGGCGGCTATCCCGAGATCCCGAAGCTGGGATGCCCCCGCGCCCAAAACGATGCCCTGCTGAGACCTTCTTTCGACGAGTATATCCGCTTCGATGACAACAAGATTTTTTTCCGCCCTCCGGCTCTCATCGAAATTCCGGACAAGCACTGCCGACGTATACGGAAGTTCCTCCCGCATTCGTTCAAGCAGCTTTTCACGGATAAATTCCGCAGCAAGGAATCTCTCCGACCGATCCGTGATCTGTTCCGATTCGTATACCAGCTCCCCTTCGGGGAGATAGTGAAAAATCTTATCGATCAACAAATTCAGATTATCACCGTTAAGCGCGGATATCGGTATGATCTCGAGAAAGTCGTAAGTCTTCCCGTAACGCTCCATAATCGGAAGCAGTTTGGGTTTCGCAACCCGATCAACTTTGTTCAGCAAAAGAAGCGAAGACCTTTGCGCTTTTTGGACCATTTCCAGCGCAAACTTTTCCCCGGCTCCAAAAGATATCGATGCATCCACGACCAGGAGAACCAGGTCAATTTCCTTCAGCTCCTCATAAACAGCACCCATCATGCGGCGGTTCATTCGGTATGCAGGCTTGTGAATGCCCGGCGTATCGGTGAACGCGATCTGCCCGCGTTCTTCGGTAATGATTCCCAGTATGCGATTGCGCGTCGTCTGCGGCTTTGAAGAGACAATGGACACCTTCTGGCCTACGAGCGCATTTAAAAGAGTGGATTTCCCTGAATTGGGCCGTCCGAGAATTACTGCCGTGCCTGATTTCATAGATACCAGCATGCAGCATGCAGGAGGCGGGAGGCAAGATGCAGATTTAAATTATGTTTCATCCGGTCTTCCTTTCGACCGGGTACGTTGGGCACGCGCAATGCGCAAAGATTGCGCCATATCCAACAATTTGCCGGCTATTACGATTTTTGACTGGTCCTGCAGCGTCACCACATCGCCATCCCGGGTCAGCAGATGGGCCGTGGCGGAATCCGATCCAAACACACCGGCAGAGACATCGTTGGCCACCAGCAGATCCAGATTTTTGCGAGTCAGCTTATCCCGCGCCGATTCGAGCAGCCTTTCCGTTTCGGCCGCGAATCCTACGAGCACCTGGTGTTTTTTATCTCGACCCAGCAATTCCAGGATGTCTTTGTTGCGGGTCAGGCGAAGGAGCATCTCCCCGCTCCCCTTTTTTATTTTCTGCGTTGCAGTTTCGATCGGCCGGTAATCGGCTACCGCTGCGGCTTTCACCACAATATCCATCTCCGGGTAAAGCTTCATTACGGATTCCTGCATTTGAGCAGCAGAACGAACCGGAATCAGATGGACTCCCGAAGGAGCTTTCAACTCTGTCGGCCCCGAAACCAGAAAAACTTCCGCTCCTCTTCGGAGGGCTGTTTGTGCAACCGCGTACCCCATTTTCCCTGAGCTTCGATTGGATAAAAACCTGATCGGATCAATGTCTTCTATTGTCGGACCTGCAGTGACCAGAACCTTGACGCCCTTAAGAGACTGGCCTGCGTGGAGCACATCGAGAATTCTATGGACTATAACGTCCACGCCGGCAAGCCGCCCCTCTCCTTCCATGCCGCATGCAAGCGGACCCGGTTCCGGGTTCACGAAGTAATGCCCTCGCGATTTCAGGATTTCGACGTTGGATCGAACCGCCGGATGGTTCCACATTTCGACATTCATGGCAGGCGCGATCAAAACAGGCGCCGGATTGGAAAGGTACAGCGTCGTAAGAAAGTCGTCTGCGATGCCGTGAGCGAATTTCCCGAGTATGTTTGCCGTGGCAGGAACCACGGCAAGCATTTGAATCGACTGCGCAACACTGATGTGATGAATATCCCTGTTCTGCCCGGGTTGAAACATGTCGGTGATAACACTCTGGGCAGAAAGAGCTTCAAAGGTCAGGGGCGTTACAAACTGCGCTGCGGATCGAGTCAAAACAACCTGCACAGACACTCCCGCCTTCTGCAGCCCTCGCATGACTTCGATGGCTTTATAAGCGGCGATACAGCCTGTGATGCCGAGTGCGATCTTCACAGCCATCCCCTAGGTTTGGCTTAACGGCTCCACCGGCGGCGGCATTTCAAAACTGACGAGGTCCTGCTCAATTTCTCTCATCGCGATAAACGCCGGTTTTGTCGATTTCGTTTTTATTTTCGGCTTTGCATTATTCTGCAGCTGTTTGGCTCTTTGGGCTGCAACAATAATAAAGCGATATTTTGATCCGATGCTATCGGGGATCTTCTGCATCCACTCCTCCAAAAGTAGCCAATATCGACTTCGCTGATTCGATTCGGACAGCAATCCGGCAGCGGGCGCTGGAAACCACGGATTTGAGCTCGTCGATGGAACTACCGAGATTGTCATTGACGATTAAATAATCGTATTCTTTAAAATGCCTAATTTCCTTGCATGCTCTTTTCAGGCGCTGCTCGATCACAAGACCATCATCGAGCCGCCTGCACTCGAGCCGTTCACGCAAAACCTGGAATGACGGCGGCAGAATGAAAACTGCCGTGGCATCCGATCGCTTTTGACGAATGGTTCGAGCCCCCTGGACATCGATGTCCAAAATGACGTCCTCACCATTCTTCAGAATGTCATCCACAAATCGTGATGAAGTGCCATAGAAGTTTCCATGCACTTCAGCCCACTCCAGGAATTCCCCCTTTTCAATCAAGTTCTGAAATTCCTGCCGGTCCACGAAGAAATATTCAACTCCATGCGTCTCGGTTCCGCGGGGCAGCCTGGTTGTATAGGAAATCGAGAATCTCAGCTGCGGCAAAGATCGCAGAACTCCGGTGACCAGGGCAGACTTCCCAGCGCCGGAAGGACCGGACACAATGATCAGGTTGCCGGTACAATCTGCTTTATTCAACGTTCTGGACCTGCTCGCGGAGTTTTTCGATGTCCGCCTTAATGGCGATGGCGTGGCGTGAAACTTCCAGATTGCCGGATTTGGAAAGAATCGTATTGGCTTCGCGCTGCAACTCCTGCAGAAGGAAATCCAATTTCTTTCCGGCTTTTTCAGTCGAATCCATCAAAGCATGGTACTGGTCAATATGGCTTCCCAGCCTTGTGATTTCTTCCGAAATATCGGCCTTGTCCGCCAGCAGCGCTACTTCCTGCGCCAGCCGCTGAGGATCCACTTCTCCCTGAGGAAGCAGCTGCGAAATTCTTTCCCGCAGCTTAGCCAAAATTTCGGCAGCGGAGTTCAAACTCATATTATGAATTAGCCCAGCCTTCTCCCGCACGCTGGACAAATTCCGCAGCATGTCCGTCCGGAGTGCCTCACCCTCGCACCGGCGCATTTGCAAAACACCTTCGAGTGCGCCCTGCACGCTTTGGATCAACAGATCCGGAAGGACCCCCGCGGCATCTGTCTGTAACGTGTCTCTGCTCTGAATTATTCCAGGCAGGCTCAGAAGGGATTTCAAATCCAGTGAGTCCTGGAAATCAAATTCGTGCCTCAACGCTTCGGCGGCTTCCAGGTAGCCTTTGGCCAGACTGGAATTTATCAGAAAAGCTGCTGAGCCCGTATTCTGGATTGTGATACTTACTTCCACGCGGCCTCGATCCAGCGCTTTCCGAACCATCTGTTGAACATCGCCTTCGAGAAACAGGTACTCCCGCGGGATTCTTACATGCAAATCCAAAAAGCGGTGGTTCACGGATCTGATTTCCGCCGTAACCGCAATATCACTTTTCTTCGCGGAACCAGTCCCATACCCGGTCATACTTAAAATCATTGAAGGCGCACCTCTACCGCCGGAAATCTGTTAGTTTAGCTTGGTCAAGGATTTAGTTCAAGCCATAAACGAAACAACAGGGGCATCGGATACGCTATTCCCGATTACATTCTCTGCTGTTACAAAGCATTCAATTCCGATATAATAGATCTATTATCATCAGATTCCAGAGCATTGCGCCGGCCGTTGACGCGGATCGGATGCACCTCATGGTTGTCAGTACGCGCAGATATTGCAAAATCACAACTCCACTCGGCAAGAGCGGCGCAGGCGAAGTGCGACAGGCCAGACGTCAGAGATTCGGACGCATTGGGGCGATAGATTTGCGCTGTTCCAGTGCAAAGCAGGGTTATTGGCCTTTCTTATTTCATCCAAATAGCTACTCCATTACAGATCGGGCAACCAGGCGCGATGATTACGCCGGATTGCAGACCAGTGAAGATTGAAACGGCGAATGCCGCCGAACCAGACTATTTTCGGAACCCAGGGGGATCGCGATGAAGATCACAACACGCATCATCGGAGATGTGCGAATTTTGGATTGCACCGGAAAAATCACATTAGACGAGGGGATGCTGTCCCTTCGCAACACACTGCATGATACGTTACACAGCGGCGCCAACAAAATTGTGCTCAACTTAGCTCATATTAAGTACATCGACAGCTCGGGCATTGGCGAACTGGTAAACACACACAATTCAGTGACCAATGACGGAGGGCAGTTGAGGCTCCTGAACCTAACGAAGAAGCTCTCCGACCCGCTTGTTATCACAAAACTGATGATGGTTTTCAAATCATTCAATGATGAGAAAACCGCTCTTGCGAGTTTTAATTAATCTAAGGGCATGCAATTTCATCTAATCATGAATTGCGTAGCCTGTCCCATGTC
>JAHFUH010000440.1 GCA_023265215.1 Acidobacteriota bacterium | reverse complement strand
TACCGAGGGGGGGGCCTTCTCAGGAAACCGTGCCAAGCCGGCGAGCACATTAATCAGCGTCAGCTCGGATGCCGGTTTGCACCCCACCCGTAGATCCAAGCAATAATTCGGGAGACCGTGACGAGCAAGATCCACATTTGGGGGAGGGGGGGTAGGGTTGGACCCTTGGCACCCCCGCCGCTGCGAGGGGGACCCAACCGCCGCATCCATAACTATAAAAAGGTTTTCGTACAGCCTTTTGTTTCACAGCGAAACATGTATGTCGATTCTTACGAGTGAAACAATTTCATCCCAAAACATCGGCGCTTCTCTTTGACATGCTGCTTATACTGGTACGCCAGCGGATTTTTCTCTCGCATACCAAGAATAATCTGCGTCTGCTTGGATAAGCGAATTACTGCCAAAAAAACTTTACAGATTTCAGCGCGTGAGCGCACCGCGTTCGCTCTTTATAATGGGCACTCCAGAGCCATAGATTGTCAATTCACCCTCAAGCGCATCCTTTCCATGCATTATCACAAAACGACCGCTTTTCAGGCTCTAGCCTAAGAGCTTTAGCGGCTATAGGTCAATCGCTTCTCGAACCTTTTGTGCCAAGGCATCAAGCGAAAACGGTTTTTGGATGAAGGCAACGTCTAAATCCAGAATGCCATGATGAACGATCACGTCGTCCGTATAGCCTGAAGTATAGAGTGCCTTGATTCCCTGCCTCACGGCTTCAAGTTGAGAAACCAGCTTACAGCCGCTCATTCCAGGCATGACAACATCGGTTAAGACCAGGTGGATTCCTCCCACATGCTCTCCCGCAATGCGCACGGCATCATTGCCACTGGAAGCCTCCAGGACGTTGTAGCCAAGCTTGCACAGCATACGGGCGGCCGAAGCACGTACGGACGCATCATCTTCAACCAAAAGCACTGTCTCAGATCCTCTTGAGTGCGTATCCATCGAATTCCGTAAAGATCCTCAACTGAGGAGGAGCCAATTATTTCTATTGCGCCATTAATGGACGGCTTCGCTGTCGGCCATATATTCAAGGGCATCCGCTGCATGCACAGCAGTCAGAGCGGAAAAACTCTGAACAGGGATTGTCGTAGGATTATGATGATAAGCTGCCGCCTCAACGATTGGATTGGGTAGTCCCCAAATAGCTAACAGATAAGCGCCAACCTCAGCATGAGTTATCGAGAAGGTTTCGCGTTCCGCAAGATATAACGGAATTTGATCTGTCATTGCCTTTGTCAGTACGGCTGCATACTCTTCTGGAAATCTGCTGGCAAGTATGAGCTTGCCAATATCATGCAATAGACCTGCCGTGAATGCATCATCCCGTGTCTTGCTCTCAGCATGCTGGTCCTCTGCGATCTGCTTTGCCCGCGCCGCCGTGGAATTGCTATGGGTCCATAGCCGCTCAATGGGAAATGAGCCGCTCACCGCTGGATTAAACTCCGCGAAGGCATTGATTGCGAGAATTAGCTGCGCCACACGATCCAAGCCCAGATAAGAGACAGCTTCCGATATTTTGGATATGCCGTGCCGCCGCCCGAAATAAGCCGAGTTGGCAAGCTGCAAAACCTTTGCCGCCATGCCCGGCTCGCTAGAAATCATTTCTCCAATCTTGTTTAGAGAGGCTTCCGGGGACTTCAGTTCTTGGGACACATCGCGATAGAGCCGGGGTACGCTGGGCAATGCGCCGATATTTGATATGAGTTTCTTCAGGTTTTCATCTTGAAGAAATATTTTTGATTCGGTTGCCTGTGCGATTGCCGATTTAAGAATTTCAGGATTGCAGGGCTTGGATAGATACTGATGCGTTACGGCCACAGCTTTCATAAACAATCCTGATTCGGATCGCCCAGATAGAACCATGCGGATCGTTTCAGGGTAGCGATCCATTACATTTTCCAACAACTCGACCCCATTCATGACCGGCATGCTGAGATCGGCAACAATGATGTCGATAGGATAAACGTCCATTATCTGGAGAGCTTCAGCCCCGGAACCGGCAAAATGCATGTCCCATTCGTCACGCTGGCTGCGAAGAACGCGGCGAAGTCCGTCCAGGACGTTGGCATCATCATCGACGAACAGAAGACGGCTTTTCACCTTTCCTCCTCAAAATCAGAGGGATGAAGCCAGAACCTAATGGATTGGGCAACAAGCGGAGAAAATGGCGCAGGAGATCGCCCTCTATAACTCATAATCGGCATTAGACACTCCTAATATCACAAGAACGCAAAAACGCCATAATCGGCCACCCAAAAGTGCGATTCTTGAGGGAAAAAAGGAGAGGAGATACCGGTTCTGATGCAGACATGGGGGATTTTCCCCTCAAAAAAACAGCATTTGGGATTAATACATAAGGAGAGTTTGAGCTATTATACTAATCATTTAGTCAAGGTTTTGTTATCTCTAATAGTGGAAGGGAGGAATATTGAGAAGGTCTCAAATCTGTCCGCATTGCGGATCTTCCGAAATTCGCTATTCCCATCGCCGCGGAGTTTGGGAACATTTGCTGATTGTCTTGCTTCTGCGTCCTTATCGCTGCGAGAACTGCCGTCGGCGTTTCTGGAGCTTCCAACGATTTTCAAGAATCTAATAGGTCTCAAGATGCACGGCCTGAATTAATGGCTAGACCGTGGTATATTAAAAATGATTTGTGGAAATCATATAAACTTGTTATCATGTTAAAATGAAGTTTTTACAGATATCCCTCCCCGATGAGATTCACAAGCGATTCAAGCTCGTTTGCGTCCAGGAGGAGAAGGACATGAGCGAGGTCACTCGTAAAATGATCGAGGAATATATTGAGAAAGCTGAAAAGAAACTGAAGAAATAACCCGCATGGAGCGGATCCGGAAGCTGCGCTAACAGCAACCGGACCCTAACCGCGCATTCCTTAGTGGAGGAACGCATGGCTGAGCCAATTTTACATAAATCACCGCCCATTGAAGCAAATAAAAGCGATCTGAAATCAAATTCCGAAATTTCTGTGGATAGCGCGCGGTATCTCATTGAACTTGCGAATCCCCGTGATGCCGGCTATCTGCCTGGGATAGGCAGCCCTTTCATAAGAATTCTTGAAACCGCCGTCTTGGACCTCACCCGCCTTCATGAAGATCTGAGCGAGATTGAGAAATTGCTGGTGAAAGGCGGTGAGCAATGAAATACCGCAATCCTGTACCGGTCTCGGGAAAGCTTCCTAAGGGTGGAAAATACACAATCCCAATTTCCAGGGAGGAACTCTTTCAGCTCCACGACATCGCAGACGGATTAAGACTTCTCCGCGACATCGCACAGGAGGCCCCGGAGTTGCAACTGATTCAAGCTGAGATCTTGATTAAAAAGACATCGCGTTGTGCCTGGAATTTGATTCACGAAGAATTGGATAGCCGATGGCAAGAATGCCATCCAGACGTGGACCTTATCCGGAAATACTAATTCCGCAAGTGGGGGGCTTCTCCCTGAGCCCCCCCATGTTTCCGACTGGTTACTAATAAGATCCGGAAGACTCTGGAAAAACTCCATATAATTTTGCAGCTTATCCTCGTTATGGGCAGTATGATCGACAAGTATCTTCCATGAGGAGGCATAATGCGGCGCTCTGTATTTGTTGTAGCCTGTCTTTTTCTTTTTTCTGGTTTATTGCCTCGGAACTCAGTAGCCCAGGATCGAGTCACCCCGAGTGATCGTGTTTCGACCCGCCTCAATGTAAGAGCCCAACCGGATGCAGGCAGTAATGTGATCGGATCTCTCCAGCCTGGTCAATCAGCGGAGTTATTGGAAAGCATCCCGAACTGGTATCGTGTTCGCCTTCAGAACTCACAGGAAGGATTCGTAAACAAAGCCTGGGCGAAGATTGCATCCGCTACCGAATCGACAGCGGAATTCATTCGATTGGGCTCCTGGAATATCAAAAAGCTCGGACATGGAAGCTCCACAGATTTTCCGGTGTTAGCCAAAATCATAAATGAGAACTATGACATCATTGCCGTCATCGAAGTTATGCAAAAGCAACGAGCTCATCCGGGGTATGATTCGCTCCTAAATACTCTCGGGTCAAGTTGGTCCGGCATGGTTACGGATAAACCGCGTCCAAATAACAGCGATTCAAATTCCGAGTTTTATGCCATTCTCTACCGAACAGCGGCTATTCGCCCATGTTCCGGGTGGAAAAGCCTGGTTTACCACAAGGATAATGACGGAGGGCCAAACGGAATCGGCCCAGATTATTTCTCTCGGGAGCCGGCTTTTGGATGCTTTGAGGCACCATTGAAAAATAATCAGGTCGAATTCGATTTTCTATTGGCCGGCTACCACGCTAGATGGGAAGGAGGAGATACGAATGCCACCATCGCCGAGGCAGGACACTTGAAGGAAGTTTTTCAAAGCATGGCTCAGGCGAGACCGGGAGAAAAGGATCTCATTATAGCCGGTGATTTCAACTTGGTTCCGAGTCAGTTGCAGAAAATATTTCCAAATGGGGATCGCACCACTGGCACAGGATCAACTCTAAATTCCAGTGGAAGCCGCACAGCAAATCTTTATGATCATCTTCTGGTCTATGACACATACGGCACTTCCGAAATGATCGGGAATGCTGAAGTATTGGACCTTCGTAGCAAGGCTTCCAGCAACACGACTTTTTTTAAAACAGTAAGCGATCATTTGCCGATCGTAGTGAAGATGCGGTCTTCAGGCCCAGATGATGATTAACTGAATTTTCCTCAATTCATCAATGGACGGTTCGCGTTAGCCCGTATCCGTAAATTCTCTGCCTTGGATCTTGCTTAATCAAAAACCGCTTCGGAGGGGGGCCCGTTATCGTCCAACCTTCCTCTCGCAATTCAGCCAGTGCCGAATCCTTGTCGGCCCACCTTCGTACCGGTTCATTGGGCTTGCCGGTCAGCAAAAGCCACATCCCTCCATAGAGGTCCAGCCAAGCGTATTGACGCATCAGAATTCTCCTCT
>JAHFUH010000439.1 GCA_023265215.1 Acidobacteriota bacterium | reverse complement strand
GGATCCCGGAAATGAACGATTCTCCAATCGAGGCCGCGGAGTCCCCATCAGGGAAAGGATCAAATAGCGGCTGGCGCGGCAGTCTTCAAAAAACCGAAAACCTGCTGATGACTTTCTGCCTGGCCGCGATGGTATTGATTCCTTTGATTGATATCGTCCTCCGCCCGACAAGGATAGTCTTTCCCGGAAGCAGCGCCATTCAATGCCATCTGACCCTGTTCATATGCATGATCGGCGGCGCTATCGCTGCTCGAGAAAACCGGCTCTTGTCTCTTTCTACCTTGACGATTTTTTTTAAGGGACGCGTTAAGAATGCAGCCCGCCTGTTCAGCGGAGCAGTCGCCGCATATTTCACAATTTTGCTGACAGTTGCCGGTTTCCGGTTTGTGCAGCAGCAGCACGAGGCAGGAAACATACTGGCTTATGGTGTGCCGATCTGGCTGGCGCAAGCCATTCTGCCTTTAGGCTTCGCATTGATAGCCATCCGTCTCATCCGGCATGCGGCGGACAAGTGGACAGGGCGAATGGGCGCAGTTGTGATCGCAGGTCTTGCACTCGCGGCCGGCGCATGGCTGAATGTGGATCCGGCAAAAATGATTATCCCGGGATTTGTGGTGCTGCTGGCCGGCACCATCCTCGGAGCTCCCATTTTTGTGACGCTTGGCGGCGCCGCTATCATTCTCCTTTGGGGAGACGCAATCCCGCTGGAGATGATGCCTATCCGGCATTATCAACAAGTTACGAATGCATCGCTGCCTGCAATCCCCATGTTCACACTCGCCGGCTATTTTCTGGCTGAAGGTGGTGCGGCCAAGAGGCTCATTCGAGTGTTTCAGGCGCTCGTTGGTCACTTCCGCGGGGGACCGGCAATCGCAGCCGTCCTGGTTTGCGCTTTCTTCACTAGTTTTACCGGCGCTTCCGGCGTGACAATCCTGGCGCTCGGCGGCCTGTTAATGCCGGTTTTGCTGTCGGCCCGCTATTCGGAAAAAAATGCCCTCGGCCTTTTAACCGGCTCGGGATCGATCGGCCTTCTTTTTCCGCCTTGTCTGCCGATCATTCTTTACGCGATTATTGCCAACATTGAAATCAATCAGATGTTTCTGGGTGGAATTCTCCCCGGCATTCTGATGGTTATCGCAGCCGCAATCTGGGGAATCGCACAAAGCCCCAAAGATGCAGGGAAAATGACACCCTTTCGGTGGGCTGAAGCCAGGGGCGCGCTGTGGAATGCCAAATGGGAACTGCTGCTGCCGATCGTAGCCTGCGCCGCCCTTTTCAGCGGCTATGCCACCGCAGTGGAAGCGTCCGCTATCACCGCCCTCTATGCATTCATAGTGGAATGCTGGGTGTACAGGGATCTAAAAGTCACGCGGGACCTCCCGAGAGTAATGACGGAATGCGGGCTGCTGGTTGGCGCCATTCTGATCATTCTCGGAGTCGCTCTCGGCTTCACCGGTTATTTGATCCAGGCGCAAGTACCCGAACAGCTGATCACCTGGGTAAAAAGCACGGTGCACTCGCCTCTTGTTTTTCTGCTGGCTTTGAATTTTTTCCTCCTGATTGTCGGCTGTCTGATGGATATATTCTCGGCCATCATTGTTGTTGTGCCGCTCATGGTGCCCCTTGGCGCAGCCTTCGGAATAAACCCCGTCCATCTCGGCATTATCTTTTTGGCAAACCTCGAATTGGGTTACTTGACTCCGCCGGTAGGAATGAATCTCTTTCTATCTTCCTACCGTTTTAACAAGCCGATGCCTCAAGTATGCAGTTCCATTGTTCCAATTCTGCTTGTGCTGCTTGGCGGAGTTTTGCTGATCACCTATGTGCCATTCATGTCCACTGCCCTGCCGCAGTTGCTGAGATAAACGGGCGTATCGGACTCTGTATTGTCTGTGTCTGTATTGGAGGAGACGGCAATGAACGTCGCGGATGCTTTCAGAGAAGCCTCTCTTTATTTCCCAAACAAGAAGGCCATTATTTTTGGGGAAAACAGTTACACCTACACGGAAATGAACAGAATAATCGACGGCGTAGCGCGCTACCTCCTCCGGCTTGGAGTATTGAAGGGAGACCGTGTCGCTATTTACATGGGAAACAGGCCGGAGTGGATGATGTTCTACTACGGGGCGGCACGAATCGGCGCCGTGGCTGTTTGCGTTCCCGCCGCTTATAGGAAAGAAGAAATGAAGGATGTTGTTATCAACTCCCGTTCTTCCATCCTTGTGACCGCCGAAGAGCTTTCTTCTCAATTGCCGCCGCCGGAATCACTGCCTCTCATCAGCAAGACAATTTTCGTCGAGGCCGATGAGGAGTTTCAGTCCATTCTCAGGGGCGAAAAGGCAGCTGATCCTGTTTCCGGCAACACAACTACCGGGGAGGATCCGTGCTCGATCCTGTATACCGGCGGGACTACGGGGATTCCCAAAGGCGCCGTCCTGACACACAGGAATCTTCTCTACAGCGCTCAAAACGTCGCCTATCACGAAAGGATGATTCCAGAAGACATTGGTGTCTGTTTCATGCCCCTGAATCATGTTTTCGCGCAATGCCATATAATGAACACGTTCTTTTGCAATTGTGGAACTCTTGTCCTTTTCCCCGGCTTCGATATGGACAAGGTGACGGCTGCCGTAATCGAACACAAAGTGACGCGTTTCTATGCCGTTCCCACAATATTCATACGCTTCCTGAACAATGCCGAAGCGAGAAAGCAGCTGCGAACTCTGCGATACGTTTTCTCCGGGGGAACGAGCATGCCGGCCGAGATCGTACGCCAGTGGGTGGAAGCCTTCGGCATCCCGATTCATGAAGCGTATGGAATGACGGAAGCCGCCTCCTGCGTAACTTTCAACCACCTCTTCCGCCACAAGATCGGTTCCATCGGAATGCCCGCAGGTGTCATCGAAGTGAAGCTCGTGGACGCAAAAGGGAATGAAGTGAAGCAAGGCGATCAAGGGGAAATTGTCATCCGAGGCCCCAATGTTATGAAGGGCTATTTTGAACAGCCTGAAGAAACAGCACTGGCACTTCGGAATGGCTGGCTTTATTCGGGCGACGTCGGCGTCTATGATCACGAGGGTTATCTCTATATTGTCGACCGGATCAAGGACATCATCATCACCGGCGGCGAGAATGTATATCCCAAAGAGGTCGAAGATACTCTCCATAAGCATATAGCCGTTAATGAGTGCGGCGTCGTGGGTTTTCCGGATCATGAATATGGCGAAGCCGTTACCGCTTTTGTAACGCTAAAACCCGGTGCCATCGCCGATGAAGCCACTCTGATCGCATTCTGCAAAGAACAGATCGCCCGATACAAAGCACCAAAAAGAATCCACTTTGTCGCAGACCTGCCGAAAACTCCACAAGGCAAGATTCTCCGCCGAGAGCTGAGGAAAAAGGAGTAGTCCGTGTGCCACAACCTAACGCAAAGTCGCCAGGACGCAAAGCCCCGCATTCTGATCATTGCGCCCTGGCATCATTGCGCATTTGCGTTGTTCTGATATGGGGTTGATATGGGGGTTGATATGGGGTCGGACCACGAGTATTGTGGAAATTATTAAAGTTAAGTTCAAATTAAGGCGCTTTTTAGGGCCTTGCGTGCATATTTCGAGGCATTTTTTAGCATGTAAGATTTATGTATAGGATCGTGGTATAGGGGAGCCTCCTCAATGTGAGATGACGCGGCGGTACACCGCGTCATCCTCGCGTTTATTCGATTAAGAACGAATCCACTTATTGTCCAGGAGCATATAAAAATGAAACGATTCACACTAGTTTTTCTGATAGCTGGCTTTATGGCATTTGTATGTGCGGCAGTCTCAAGTGCTCAGGCAGGAGAAGACGGTTGCACCCGCGAAGATCTTACCAAAATAGTGGACAAGTACGTTGTGTCCATTCGGGAACACAAGGCATCCGATCTGCAGCTCGCTTCCACTGTGAAATTCACTGAAAACGGCGTCAAAATAGACATTGGAAAAGGTTTTTGGGAAACAGCAGGCAAGCCCCTGCTCCGACGAACATTGATCGATACAAAGAAATGTGTTGTGGCCACAGTTGCGGTAATGGAAGAACCATTCAGCTCTAAAACCGTTGGAAAACCTTCACCGGGCGGCAGGGGTGGCGGCGGCGGAAGGATTGGCGGTGGCGCTCCTGGCGGTGCTCCCGGCGGCGCTCCCGCTGGAGCCCCCGCTGGAGCCCCCGGTGTGGGCGGTATGTTCGGTGGACCGAAAACAATGCCTGAAGAGGGAACGGTCCGGCCGATCCTGTTCGGATCCCGGCTTAAAGTGGAAAAAGGCAAAATCACGGAAATTGAAACGATCGTAGCGCGGGAGAATGATTTTGCCTTCAGCGCAGAGGGCGTGCTGAAAACAAAAGATCAGGACTGGGAGACGGTCCTTCCACCCGAGAAACGGGCGCCGCGCAAAGCGCTGGCGGATGCGGCCAATAATTATTTTGCCCTATTCGCAGAAAACTCGACAGTCAGCGTTCCCTTCGCGCAAGTATGCGACCGCTGGGAGAACGGAATGCAGACGACAGCGGCAGATCACGACTGTTCGCCGGTGACTTTCAGGAAGCGAATCGGCATGAGTATTAACCATGGACCGCGGCGCGTATGGGTGGATTCTGAAAAAGGCATTTCCATCGCATTTATGACATTTGGCGGCGGCGCGTCCGCGAGTGAGGCAAACCCAACAGGGAGCGGTCTCGTCGATTGCCATATGTTTCGGATGAGAGACGGCAAAGTGGATCTGATCCTGTCAATCGTCGGTCCCAGTGCGGCATCCATGGGCTGGCCCCTTGAACCGATCGAATAGCATGTAACAATCAAGGGGTCGTGTCTCCACTTTCCATTTTTTTTGCATATATCAGCAAAAGCGGAAACTGAAGATGCGGCCCCTTTGATTAGTGGGCGGCATGGTTTGGGTCATGATGTGCAGAAAATATCGCGTATGGCGCAGTTCACCTCGCCG
>JAHFUH010000057.1:12288-16029 GCA_023265215.1 Acidobacteriota bacterium | reverse complement strand
CCAAGGACGGAATCCCAAGGAATTAATGCGAAGAGTCTGGCTTGCTCTGATGTGCGCGGCAGAGCGCGCTTATCGGGATGCGGGCGGGCACAAAAACAAGCAGAATCCAGCCGATCCTTACATGACAGCTCTGGGCTACTTCAACAGCCTGCGCGAGCTGGGAGGAGCGCGACGCATCCTGGAAGAGCAAGTCCAGAACACGATGAAGGGATATGGATCGCGGAAACGCATCGGGGAAGATTCAGGACTTTTCCGGGACCGCAAAAACTTTACCGAAGTGATGGAGCTGACTTCAAGGGTTCCCACAAACAAAGTGGCCGAAGCGCGCCGGCGGCTCGAGTGCCGCTTCCATGACAGCCAGCGAGTGGATTGCGCGATCGCAACCAATATGATCTCGGTCGGCCTTGACGTGCCGCGCCTGGGTCTGATGGTGGTTTTTGGCCAGCCTAAGACTCACTCAGAATACATCCAGGCTACGAGCCGTGTCGGCCGTGTGGACGAATCGCCGGGTCTTGTCCTGACGCTGCTGAATATTCACAAACCGCGCGACCGCTCCCATTACGAGCGTTTCCGGCATTACCACGAGACCTTCTATAGATCCGTGGAAGTCGGAAGCGTAACGCCGTTTTCTTCCCGCGCACTGGACCGCGGATTTGCCGGGGCACTTGTAGGACTTGCCCGTCATGCGCGGCCTGAACTGACTCCCGCAAGGGGCGTCGAGAAAATCGCCGAGGTCCGGGGTGACATCGAGCGGCGCCTGCTTGACGTGTTCCGTTTCAGGGTGGAGCAGCAGCCATTTCATGATCAGGAGGAGAGAGAGGAACGGTTGCGTATCATTCAGAACCGGATCGTGGATTTGCTGGATTCGTGGCGCAAGATCTTCGAAGACTATCACGATAAGGGCGCCGAAATGCAGTACCAGAAGCATGAACAGAAGCAGCCCAAGCCGCTATTGAGAGAAATGCTGGATACCGACTTTGATTCCGAACACCACAGGAAATTCCGGGCAAACCGCTCGTTGCGCGATGTGGAGCCTGAAGTGAACCTCTTTCTCAAAGATTTGAGCGGGCTTCAGGTGGAGGACAATTCATGAGTCACAAGGCGCAAGGACAGATTCGCCGCAGTCAGATTATTACGACCTATGGTCCCGGCGCGCTCATTGATCTCCCACGGCATTCGGCAATCGTCGGAGGTCTGAATACGTGGCCGAAGACAAGCGAATTGGACGAGATTGTGGAGCCCCGACTGACGCGGTATCTGCAGACCATGATTGAAGTCGTAGCACCGAGGCTTTATGCGCCCCCACCCGATACGGAAGACCCGCAGCAGCAGGCCAAAGGCATCGGCGCATGGCGTTTCCCGGAGTGGTTTGTCGTGCAGGAAAGCAGTGAAAGCGAGGGACGCCAGCGGTCCCGCCGGCTGGTCCACCGGAAGGCGCTGGACGAAAAAGGTAAGTTCGATGGCTTGCAGGTCGTGGCAACACGGTTTGTGCGTGCTTGCCCGAAGGGGCATGTGGACGATTTGGGCTGGTACGTCTACGTCCATAAGGCTGGGGATCCTTGCAGGCGGCAGCTCTGGCTGGATGAACGTGGAACAACCGGTGATTTATCGGATCTTGTTGTTCGCTGCGAGTGCGGTAAGTCGCGCAGCATGCATGAAGCGGCTGAGCTGGAATCGAATCCGCTTGGCCCGTGCCAGGGAGCCAGACCCTGGCTTGGAAGAAATACGAATGAACCGTGCAACCAGCCAAGCCGTCTTCTTACGCGCACGGCGTCCAATGCTTATTTCCCACAGATTGTAAGCGTGCTGTCTCTCCCCGATAGAGGGCAGGAGATCAAATCCATGGTGACGGAGCTATGGGATGATTTACAGATCGTTGAAACAGCTCAGGATCTTGTATTCCTGAAGAAAAAGCCGAAGATCGCGGAGAAGCTGTTTCCATTCTCCGATTTGGAGGTGCTCAACGCTATTAAAGAGACCAAAAGCGGAGGCGCAACCGAAAAGCCGGTGAAACAGGTTGAACTCGACGTGATTCTGGCTGCGCCGGATGGATACGGGGACGATGTTCCGGTTGATCCTGATTTCCACGCCCGTCGCCTGCCCGATCGAGCGTGGCGGCACTCGGGTCGGTTTGACGGAATCGAGAGCGTTTTCCAGCTGCATCGATTGCGGGAAGTCCTGGCGCTTATCGGGTTCACCCGGCTGGAAGCGGAGATTCCAGACATTAACGGTGAATATGACACGGATGTGAAGCGTGCGGAGATTGCGTTAGAGCCGCAATGGTTTCCTGCGGTGGAGAATCGCGGCGAGGGGGTTTTTATCAAACTCCGTAGCGCAAGTGTGAAAAGCTGGCTTGAGAGGCCGGCTGTGAAGCAGCGCCTTACGGATCTTATGGAAGGGCACAAAAACTGGGCTAAGGGCCGCAAGACCCAGCGCATGTTTCCGGGCGGGCCCTACATTTTGCTGCACACACTATCCCACCTGCTGATTCAGTCTCTTGCTATGTGCTGCGGATATCCGGCGAGTTCCATCCGGGAACGGATTTATGCAGATTACGAGCAAGGGCGTTTCGGTATGTTGCTGTACACGGCGAGTCCGGATGCGGAAGGAACGCTTGGGGGGCTGGTGCAGCAGGCCCGCCACATTGAAGAACACCTTGCCTATGCGCTGAGAATGAGCGCTCTGTGTTCTAACGATCCAATTTGCGCGCAGCATTCTCCAGTCAGCAGCATGGAAGGGCGCTGGCTCCATGGCGCCGCATGCCACGGCTGTGCGCTGATTGCAGAAACATCCTGCGAGCTGCGCAACGACTATCTCGACCGTGCGCTGGTTGTGCCTGTACTCGGATACCCTGACGCCGCTTTTTTTGAGGCGATCTCATGATTGGTCAGCTTCTGACGGTGCCGGACCACATTCGTAAGCGACTTGCCGGCGCTCTTGAGGCGGGAGTTATTGCTCCTCCTTATTCTACGGCCTCGCTACGGTCAGTCTTGGGAATTCGAGAAGGCGGCGAGGATATTTCTGCGGCATTACTTGAGCTTGGACGTTTAGGCATTTCCGGTCCGGCCGCTGCTGCATGGATAAGGACGGTCGAAGACACAGCTTCTCGAATCCCAAGGCCTGACTTTGTTTGGTCTGGCCCTGAAGTACCGGGCTTGCATGCCCGCGATACGCGGCGAGTATTCGAAGAGCTCCTTTCCACAGCTGAAGAATCTGTATTGGTCAGCACTTTTGCCTTTTTTGATGGACCGAAGGCGTTTGAAGTGTTGGCTCGCCGAATGGATCAAAAATCGGGACTTCGCGTTGTCATGCTTTTGAATATTCAGCGCAAGCGAGGCGACACGACCGCACCGGATCAGTTGGTTCGCAGATTCGCCGATCGATTCTGGGGAACTGATTGGCCGGGCGCTTCCCGACCGCTGGTCTATTATGATCCCAGATCCATCGACCTGGATGGTCCCTCTGGAGTTCTTCATGCTAAGGCAGTAGTAACCGATGATGAGGCCGTATTCATTACATCGGCCAACCTTACTGAAGCAGCCTTAGACAGAAATATTGAAATGGGCCTCCTCATCCGCGACCACGCCCTCGCCGCCAGCGTAGTGAGTCATTTTCGCGGCCTAATCGATCGCTCTTTTCTGCACATCTTGCCAACTAGATGAAATGGCTCTGGATTAAACCTGTCGATACGGATTGTGCTCCAGATCAAACCCAGCCACCGTCTTTCCGCCTATGGCTGGT
>JAHFUH010000057.1:0-12278 GCA_023265215.1 Acidobacteriota bacterium | reverse complement strand
TCCAATCTCTTAATTAAAACTGCTATATCTGGATCGGATACTCGCTTTGAATGTTCGCGCGCTAGTTCGAGGAATTTTGAAGCTTCGCTCGTCCGTAACCTGAATTCTTCTCGTGCCAGATTAATTGCCGCTAGAGCCACTAATTTCGGAAGTGATTTCTCTTTGGCAAGCGATATGGCTCTTAAATAAGATTGCCGGCCCAATTCAGGCTCATTGGTCCTAAAGTGAAGGAGGCCCATAGTTGCTGTCCAAGGGATCTCAGTACGATCATTCAATGAACTCCGGGAAATTTTTGCAAATGCTCCTTTTGCTTTCTCCAGTTCTCCCAAATGTACATAGCTGAAGGCGAGATTATTTAAAAGAACCGGATCCCGAGGATTAGCTGAAAGTGATTTCTGAAGAATAGCAATGCTTCGAGAGTAATCCTCTAGAAGCGTAGATAAAACATATGATGAATGTACTGCCGGTCTGATGGAAAATGGCTGGTCTTCAAGCCATTTTTGACCCTCTTTGCTACTTTCTTGCCATTTGGATGCTAAAAACAACTTTATGGATTTGGCTTCATGTGAGAGTTCTGATTTTGATTCAAGCAAATCGGAGTTTAATTCGATTCCTTTGTCGATGGTCCAAGTTGCCTGCGCGACTGCATTTTCTGTTGGCTGAAGGAGTGCGCGTTCAAATAGTTGGCGCGCCTTCCTACGTGCCCCGCTCATCAAATCAAGGGTTCCAAGCGCAGTCAGGAGCTCTGAAAGATGTAGCAGGGGATGATTCCCCGATTCAATCATTTTGCGAGCTACACGAACAAAACGAGGCGAAACGTCTAGCACGCACGCTGTCGCGATCTCGGCTGAAAGCAACCAGGGATCGACCTGGGTCGCAGGGCTTTTATATAATAAATTGAAGGCATGTTCGGCCTCATTCACGTGTATGTAAAATCGCGCTGCGGATCTGAGCACAAAACGATTTTCTGGCTGGAGTGTCAGCGCCACTCTAATGCATTTGGATGCTTTAGAAACTATTCCGAAATTGGTGTAATGGCGTCCTAAGTCAATCCAAGCGAGTGCGTTCTCAGGATCGGCTCGCACTCGTAGTTTTGTAGCCGCTATCTCCATCCAATCATTTTTCTGAATTCCCGAATATGCTTCAAACGGATCTGGTGGCTTTGTTTCATCAATCACAATTTGAGCTAGCTGTAAAATTGCTGTTGACGCTTCACCGCTGCCTTCTAAATACTCGGCAGCCTCTTTTGCCTCCTCGTGTCGTCCAATCACTACAGCTGCCGAGACCAGATCGGCTGCATAACGCAGTGATTTATGCGTTTGCCAGTCCGCTAGTTTTGTTAAATAATTTGAATCGGAAAGAGTTCCGCCTGAAATTGTCACGGGCGCATTCAACTCACCTAATTGAATAGTGACCGCGGAATCCCTCCATCGAGGGACTATTTTCCTATTCGAATTATCCAGAAACACTGCCATCAAAGATCCCCAACTCGGCTCGTTTTGCGAGAAAGTCCAACCGAGAAATGTATCTTTCCAGAGAGTACTGATCGTAATGGCCCAAACGCTTGGAGACTCCTCTTTTGCCTGGGTCAGGATTACATAATTCTCCAACAATTTTTATGATTTCGGCACGTACGGAAGCCGGTATATAAGAACCTATAATATAGGAGGCTTTGCTAAAGGCGTCTTGAACATAGGGGAGAACTTCTGAATAAGTACCTCCCCAAGAATCCCAATCATGCGCTGATGCCAAATAAGATTTTATCATTGCCGTCATACTGGCTGCCGAAAAGAAGAAAACTATCATGCTTCCAAGATGATACAGATCACAGCCCAATCGGCGACGAATCCAGTCAGCATCGGCATAACCATACAATTGTTCAGGTGGGGCATATGTCGGATCACCCGAAACAATGTCGTTATCGTAAGGAGCAGTAACTTGCTTTTGTGTCGCTCGACCAAGATCCGCAATTTTGGATATATCCTTCGCAAATACGAGTATATTGGATGGTTTGAGATCCTGATGGGCAACGTCAATCCGGTGAAGCTGAAAGAGTCCCGTGGCTATCTGGTGAAGCGTCCGAAGCGTCCAAGCAAGATCGAAGGATTTAGCCCAATCAAGGTAACCCCGGATATCATGGTCGGCCAATTCGAAAATCAAATATTCTACAACACCATCTGCGCGAGTCCTATCGATGTCGATTTTTCCCGAGTCTATCGCTCTAATGACGCGGGAAAGACGCTTATTAGCGCAAAGCTGGAGAAGATCTCTCTCTATATTGTATGCGGCCGTCAGGGCCTGTAGTGAACGGGCTGGATCATTTGATTTTAGCGCTCTGGAATAATCAAGTGCCTTCAGGAATCCTCTTTCGCCTTTTTCATTCTCTTCTATGTAGGATGCGGAAAAGGTACCGCCCGTCATCTCTCCTGAAGAGCTCAGCCTGCTTACTACTCGCCAGCCGTTTGTCAGTAATTTTCCCTGTAATTGTTCTGCTGGAGAATCGGTGAAGCCACTGCTTAGAGAACTCACCATGTCATTGACACCGCCTGGTTTTATGGAAGCGCGAACAATTATAATCGACTTAAATATATCCTTGTCGGATCAATTAGGGAACCTGCTATTGATGCTTTTTGCCCTGCAACTAACTTTCAGAGCAAATTGTCAGGAGCTTTTGCGCCGACTGGAACCCCAGTGGAACCCCGGAGCGATTTTTAATTTTGGTGGAAATCCGTAAGTGATTTGTTTTCTTGGTGGAGCTGGCGAGGATCGAACTCGCGACATCCTGACTGCCAGCTTGGTTCCGCCTCAATAGAATCAACATTTTACAGCCGCATTTGCTGATTTGCTTGGAAATTTCCGGAAATTTCCCCCTGAATCAGCAAATAAATCCTCTAATATCCCGCCTAGATCAGCAAGCAATCGGCAAGCGTGATTAGCTGGCATCCAAGTCGTCCATCAGGGCATTGCCTAGATGCTACGAAATTTGCTCAAGTGGAATTTTTGGCAGGAACAGACAATACAGAAGGCCAAAAGGGTGTATAATCGCAACAGCCTGGAAGTCCAACGATTATTTCCATCTCACTACGGATTGGGGAGGATATGAAACATGCCCTACCAAAATCCTTACATCGCTGGCAATGCGATTTCTCACCCGGAAGTGTTGTACGGAAGAGATGAACTACTCGCCGAGATTCGTCGCGATTTCGAGATCGAAGATGTTAGGGTAGGCGTCATCTCGGGTCAAAGACGAATTGGGAAAACCTCTGTCCTGTTAAATCTCGAGCGGAGCTTGCAGAGTTCCGCCTTTTGCCCTGTGTATTTTGACCTGCTCGGAGAAGGGAGTCGGTCTTCGTCTCAGACTCTGGCCGAGTTGGCAAAGCGAAGTTTGAAACGTCTCGGCAGCTCAGAAAATCTTACGAATCCCGTGCTCGTCGATTCAGACGACTGGATACGGGAATTACAATCCTTTGCACATCCCCGACGGCTCTTATTTCTGCTCGATGAATTTGACACACTGGATCGTTCGGCTAATCAACCGGTTCGAGCCGAGGACTATGCTCAATTGCTTGACTTTCTGCGAAGGGAAACGTCTCGTCCAGGAGGTCCTTCGATTTTGCTATCTATGGGAATTAAAGTTGACGACCTTTCGGTCGCTGCCTCCTCCTTGGTGCGCACTGCAAGTAGACGAACTGTCAAATTTATCGACCAGACTAGCGCCATTAATCTGGTCAAAAGAGGGGAGAAAGTCGGTGGGATGAGGTTCAATGTTGGGGTTCCCGAGAAAATTATCGACATCACTGGATGTCACCCCTACTTAATTCAGCTCATTTGCCATACTCTCTGGGAGGTAGTGGACAATCACGAGACAGTCAAGTTGAGCGATATCGACGACGCCCTCCCATCAGTATTTGACCGGGGTGAACATGGCTTTGAGTGGATATGGTCGGGTCTAGAAATCAACGAAAAGGCAGCGCTTTGCGCCGTTGCCATTGCTTACACAGGGCACTCAACAAAGGACGAGATCGTAGACACATTGGCGAACGAGCGCATTCAAATCTCCGACGCCGAAATTCACGTCGCGCTGAACCGACTCGTCGGTAGAGATCTCCTTGCAGAGGTGAAATTTGAATATTGCTGTTCGGTTGAACTTTTCCGTTTATGGGTTTATAACAATAACACCTTGTCGGATATCCGAGAGGCTCAAGGGCGCCGCACCGACGCGAATGCGGGTCGACTGGCGGATTTCTATTATCAGCACGGTGACCGAACTCAAGCCGAGAGGCTTGCACGGCTGGCTTTGAATGAGAATCCAAAGGATTATGCCGTGCTCTTGCTGCTTTCGAAGCTACTTTTCGACGACGGTAGATTAGATGATTCGATCTCGTATGCTGAATCGGCGTATCGTTACGAGGGTTCTTACTCGCGTGGTCACCTTGTCAAACTTATTATGGATGAAGTCCACCGCGCTCATGATAACGCTAGGCGCCTTCAGCTCTATGATCGTTTGTTAAATATGATTCCAGACTGTGAATCCGCCCTTGAATCTCGGACGGCACTTTGGATCGAAGAGGCAAGTGATGCAATTAGAAACGGCAAACTGTCTTTGGCCTTAAGGGGGTACCGTCAAGCGGTCTCAAAAGGCGTCGATGGCGCTTGCGGAACGCTGACGGATCTTTTTTTGACTTCGGCGGAACTGTATGAGGCACGCACCCAATTCAGCAAAGCTCGATCTATTTACCAGGCGCTGGCAGAATGCGATTCCCAAAACCCAAAATACGAGCTCGCAATTCGGGCACTTGACTTTAATGAGGCATCAACACGCGCGCATTCTGGCAGGCCCCAAGAAGTAGCCCGTGGTCTACTCACAGCATTCGCCATTCTCGTAGTGTTGGGAGCTTTGAGCCGATTTGAGACCACACAAACACCGGCAAGCCATTCTCCAGGCGCCACGACACCTGAAGATTACGGTGCTACGACTCGCTTATCGCCTCCGTTGACTAACTACACTTCTCAGTTGTCAACGTACAATTACAGGCCAATTCAGGTTCCGAATTTCACACCAATACCTATTCCACGAGTGACTTACTCGCCTCCTCCTTTGCCAGCATATGATTTCAAGCCAATTCAATTTCCCGAGCTAACGCTAAGTGCTGGAGCCGCCTCTGAAACCGGCATGCAAAACCGCGGAACTCTTGTTCCGGCCAGCCAAACTGTTCCAGAACAGACTCCTGATACGTCGGCCGAGCCGCCGGAATTCTTGGCTCCCAACGGTGAGGTTTATCGGATGCTACCAGCAGAACATCGTTCCCTTTCAAGTCCAATCCAAGTACCTGAAAGGCAATAGATTCCACTTTCTGGGAGTGGCATGGAAAATCCATTCGCTTACGAACGACCAGCTCGAAGTCAAATATTCTCCGGTCGGAAGGAAATAGTGCGCAGTCTTTTGTCTCGTGCGCGCACAGGACAAAGTACCGCTCTGGTAGGTGAGCCTAAGATGGGAAAAACCTCGACCCTAAAATTTTTGGCGGATGTTCGACTCAAAGAGGGGTACGGGGATGAAGGCTCTCGAAACTTCGTTGTTGACATTGACGCGCACCTGCTCGGTTATGATTGCCAGGAAGATGCATTCTGGGCCTATTTGTGCCGGCGTTGCAAAGGGGTAATCCCTTCCGAGATGCTGCGGCGACTAGAGGGAGCATGCACAAGCGGGCTAGCATACGACCTGGAGGAGTTTTTTCTCAACCTGGGAGAGAAGGGGAAAAGAATTGTGTTGCTGATAGATGAGTTTGACTCACTACTATTCTATCCGGGGCTGGCTAGCGGGAATCTTTTCTGTGCATTGCGGATCTTATCCTCAAGTACTCACGGACTTGCTTTGGTCACAAGTAGTCGCATGAATGTAATCGCTATGAACCGTCGGGGCGAGGAGCTTCGGAAGGGCGGATCACCACTTTTCAACTATTTGGATGAACAGCGGCTTCCTCCCTTTAGCGTAGATGATATAAGTTCTCTGGTGGACAATGCACTGCGTGACAGCGCAATTTCCTTGTCCGATGATGAAATCGTCTATCTTGGAGAGATGTCGGGTGGCTTGCCCTACTTAGTGCAACTTATGGCATGGACGCTTTTTGAGGCGCATACAAAACGGGAGCCGAAAAATTTTAGTCCATTGAAGAATCTTCTTACGATATCGTCTCCGTACTTTGACGAGATATGGAGCCATCGATCCCTCCCGGAGCAGCAAGCGCTTACATTATTGGCACTTGAGTACAAGGGTGGGTATATCGGACGGACACACTTCAGGATGCCGGACTTTAGACTTATTGAAGAGCACGCGCCACAATTGCGCGTTCTGCAGAAACTAGGATTGGTCAAACTGAGCCAAGGGGCTGGCACGAATCGGTGGGAAATTGGCTCAATTTTGTTTTGTGAATGGCTAGCGCTGGCACTAGAGAACCGCACTAAAATGGACAAGATTGACAGCTTCCTTAGCGATCGCAAACAGGGAGTGGTTTTGACGATTGGACAATGGAAGCGTCTCTGGACGAGACTCAAGTCGATACCGTTTAAGGGACTTTATGAAGTGTGTAAGAACATCCCAAAATTCTGGCTGCACTAGTGTTGTTCTCGATTCTTAACAGAAGCAGTCAAGGCTAGGCTAGACAAAGGACCAAATGGTCCCACACCGCACAGCAGGAGATCTAACCTGCAATTCTAATATAGATTTTCCGCATTTTTCCGTCTTTTTCCACCTGAATCGGTAAACAAATCGGCAAGCAATCGGCAAGCGCGACATTTAGGGTTCTGAGGCACAGCTGGTCGAGTCATATGCTCTCGGCCGGTGCGGACTTGGCTTACGTCTCGTCGCAGCTGGGGCACGCCAATCCATCGATCACTCTGAGAATTTATTCGCATTGGGTTCCGGGGACGCGGCGCGTAACAACGTCGATTCTAGACTCAAAACCGGTAAGCGCACCTGAGATCAACTCCCTTCCATCATGCAACGTTGTTCCCACATTGTGAAAGATCACTTCCCACATGGCCGTATGGGCTGTAATCCCACTTGTCCGGTTTCGACTAACGAACCAAATGAATTGGCTTTTGCAATTCCGAAATCCCAAAATTTTACCCTCAAATGTATCTCTATTTAATAGGACGCTTGATTCACTGAAGCCTGAAAGATAAAATCGTTTGAATTCTCCCAGAGATTACAGGAACTCAAGGGTGAATATGCACGGGCACAATAACATAGGTGCGAATAATCTGTGCTCGGGTCCTGAAGTCGGTTTGTGATTCGCAGGGTAAGCTCCGCAGCGTATCGGGCTAAATGGTTGGATCGCGCTTTATTGAAATGTTGCCTTTTCAGCAAGATGCGCACCGCAAAGGCTGATAGTAATCCGAGGTATACTGCCGCTGCTCGGCCTAGCCAACGTTGGGCGAGGAACACAATGAGACTGATTCCGATCCCGAAAGAACACAACATCTACCAGAACAGAATCGAGATTGGTACCGAGGTTTATTTAGTCGAGTACACAGATCACGAACACGACATGGCATTCCTCTCCATGTCTCAGTGTTCGCATTGTGGACATCAGACCGTGATTCTTCGAAAAGCCCACGACGACAAGACGCACTCTGACGGCCAGGAGCTTTATGGTTGCCCGCAATGCGGGTGGTGGGGCTTCCACTACTACAACTTCTGGGGCATTCACAATGAACTTCACTACGGGTGCCGAGGCACAGTTCGTAACTGTGAAGTGGAGAAAGCGTTTCAGCCTCTTGCGGTGCTTACGGAATATGCCGAGCATCACCCTGATAAACTCGCGTCCATCACCCCAACCAACCTTGAGATTCTTGTCGGAAGTGTCGTTAGTGACTTCTTTGACTGCGAAGTAAAGTGGACTGGTAAGGGCGCCGACGGTGGATTTGATCTTCTGAGTGTCATCTCTGATGAGCTCAACCTCGTCCAGGTGAAGCAAAGGCAACCATCAAAAAAGGAAAGTGTTGTGGCCGTGCGTGAATTGCTCGGTGTGATGACAGTGGAACGTGCTCCAAAGGGGCTTTTCGTCACTACAGCCCAGGATTTCACGAGGCCAGCAGAGGAACTTGTAGCGGAGCTGAAGAGGAAACAGATCGGCAAGGAGATCACTCTCGTCGACTACGACGCTCTCATTGATATGATCATTGCCACATCCCCGCGGCGGAATCCCCCTTGGGAAGAAGTCTGGCAACCTCTGACCCATTACCAGGATCGCGCCGTTCAGCTACTTTATCAGAAAAAGGGCAAAATGCGCGCAAGGGGAAGACAACCACGCCGCTCGCAACGTTAGGCTTCACCTCTCCTCACCAATTCATACTTCGCACTACACGCTAACCGGAAAAACGAAATTTTCCCTGACTCCCCGGAAGTCGCAACCTAGGAGATCTTCCGCATTCGGAAGAGTTGCCCCCTGGGAAAGACGTGGTGATCTCACGGAACGCCGCATGTCCTGGGATACGGCAGCTGCAAAAGCTCGCCAAATGGAGACCATTTTTGGAGGCGAACGGAAAAGGAGGAAGCCGTAAGTTGTTGATTCTGCTGGAGCCAGCGCCCGGACTTAAACCGGCGACCTACTGATTACGAATTGAGTGCCGTCCCATTAGAATCAACAACTTACGCAGTTTCTGTTGCGATTTTCCGCATTTTTCCGTCTTTTTCCACCTGAATCGGCAAGCAATCGGCAAGTGCAACGCTTAACGATTCCGATTTGACTGCTGCGTTTATATTTTATCAATATGCTTATAGGCTTCTGTGGGATGGTCAGCCGGGCCTGAGGCCTCGCTACTGCCCTCCGGGAGGTATGTGATTCTTGTGTGGATCCGATAAATATCGACTGCACTATTGTTTTGTTGAGTGTGTTTCCTTGGTTGCGATTGTGTATGTAAAGCATTGAGGCTTAGGCAATGGATAATTCAAATTACCAGTGACGCTAACACCAAAATGTTCCATATTTATATCAAGAGATCCCGTGTAGAAAGGTTCGCTCTCGAGTATCTTGAACAATATCCCTCCCGCTTGTAGTGCGGTGACAATATTCTCGCGCGACAGCGAAGTAACCTTTTCACGTCTCTCCCATTTGTAGTCTGGATAGTAGAATAACTTCGTTAGGGCTTCAATAGCCAGTTCTGGGATACACTGAATTTGCTTCTGTTTCTCTAAATATTCAAAATTGCTTTTGCGATTTCCTTCAAAATGTGAACGGTCGATATCTCCTAGAATATTGAGAAACCTATTCAGATATTCATTGGAAATAGTTATATACACCGGCTGTTTGGGTTTCCAATTTTCAGCAATTCCGGGTTCTCGGATAAATAAGATTATATTTTCATGCCATTCGTAAAGCTCCCGGAAGAATCGTTCCCAATCAATTACTCCGTTCTCGTTCATAAATCCCTCTTTCAAGCTTGAACGAGTGGATAGTTCATGGAGAACGGCGTGAATGGTAATGATTATGCCGCTAAGATTCTTGGCACTTATTAGCTTCTTCGCTACATTTAGTTTATCCTTGTCGAAAAGGTCACACTCTATGACATCTAACTTAATCTCTGATCCACGGGAATGGTTCATGCGAAAAGGAAGATAGTTATTGGAGAACTTGTTTACGGAATTGAAGTCATATTCAAGCAGAAGCCCATAATTCGATGACGAGTTTTCAATTTCAGCATATAACTCGGTACCATCTCCACCACCCAAAGACACAAACGCGTAATTGCGTGTGTCCAGCTTCATTTTGGCAAGCCTTTTTAGCACTTCATGGGCTTTATTTTTCGCGCTGATGGGGCTTCCCGCCAAATATGGTGGATCTAAATAAGAGTCCTTAGGTACCAAAAGCCTTTCCACCAGCCTTAGCTTTTCACTATTCTCCTTAACGACTTTGAAAAGTTGAGAGGATTTTGTTCTCAAATCAGCAATTTTCAATTTGAGACCGTCTTTTCTATCTTGTTCGTTTCGTACGTCAACCTCTGAGAAGTAAGTGAGGTCTTTCAATTCAGTTGCCAGCCTCTCGATTTCATCAAAGAACATTCTTTAACTCCAATTGATATTGAAATCGTACAAAGATAGAATTCTTAACCCCCTCCATTTGCTCTCATTCAACACCCTAGGGTTAAAATTGAAAATTGGGAAATATGCTTTGGGCTTTTTATCCACAACACTCAGAATCTCTACAATCCGATCAACTGTTCCACCAGAGAGACCAAACTCATCCATAATTATGATATCATCCGTGAGCATGCTGAGTCGTGAATAAAATTCTGGATACTTTTTCTGAATATCCGACAACGTAAACTTACTTTTTTTATCCTTAAGTTTTTCAATGATATTCCGGGGAATACCGAAATATTCAACTCTCTTTAGTTGGATTAACGACTCAGCAAAGTATCCTGATGCAGTATCTTCTAACTCCAGTGGACCCCTCTTTTTGATTTCTTTTTCGTTAGTAGTTTCATCTGGGAAAACAAGAATTAAGTCAGAACTACTGAGGGAGTCATCGACCTCGATTTGTTTAAAATACTTCAGCGCCAATAAAGCAGCATTATTCTTGATGAGATTGAGCGATCTAGGCTTCAGTGGAAGAAGCGCAGGAAATGGTTCTTGTCTAGCTGTTTCCAGATCTTCCACGCTGTAACCAACTTCGTCACACATTGTCCATGTCTCAAAACTTGTTAGGGGACCGTCGTTTACATAACTGGTGTCCTTGATCACATCCATTTCTAACTCATTACACATGGGGCATGTATTCTCGAACTTGGGGTATTGTTTCTGACTTACCGATAGCATGAAACTGACCTCAACTTCCTCAATCTCCGAGATAGGGATTGTGACGAACCTATCCTTGATAGTCAGACCTATGCCATTGTTACTTATGAGGATTGATATGAACTTAAATTGCGAATTTGGGAATAAGGGCTTCAATTTCTTATAGAGCTTTTTAAAAGTATTCCCACTGTGAATCAGGGGCACAATGAAAAGGATTTGCTCTGGCTCCGATGTTGGAGTGGCTATTTTGTCAGCATCAAAAAGGTCGGTGCAGCGGAAGTCATAAAGACTTTTCAACTCTGTTAGATCTGACTTGAGAATGGTAAGGGAATCTCTCAGCCAGAGGGATTCAGGTGCGTAATAGACAATCTTAGATACCTTGAAGCCTTCCTTTTCATCCAGTTCCAGGATGCGTTCAAATAGAGCATCGCTGAGATCGCTTGTGCAATCCGCGCCGTCATAGAAATATAGGTTACAAGCGCGGAGGTCATGCCTCTTGTCTTTGTCGAATCTTCCGAAATGACCGATCTTTCGAACGAATTTGAATCGGATTTTATCTATAGCGGATGTCGAAAGCTTTTCAAATCGAAAATCTCGCTGAAGTTGGATTGAACCATCCCTGCCAGTTACTCTTCTCTTTCTATCGATTAATATAACCTTGCCACTGGTAATAAAACTACGAATCGAATAGAAGTCATCCTGAATTGACGGCAAGTTACCAACTATAACGACAAATCTCGGGAGATCACTCGTGTCCTTGTTGAGAATTGATCTGATTTCTTCGGAGAGGTGAAGAGCCGCTTGGCCTCTTATGTTCGCATTTATGTCGATGACAACCAAGTCTGATTGGTTTTTGAAAGTTTTGTCTTCCTGGAGAACATGGTAATAGTGTATCAACTGTTTTGTAAGCTGGGTGGCAAGATAGGTTGAGAATTTTCCGATCTTGACAAAAGAAACTGGGATAGTCTCGCATTTATCAATGAGGTCTTCATTGATTTGGAAATTGAACCCCATCACAGAGGCGCAAAATGTTGACAAGTACTCCAATTCCAAAAGCGGAATTTTTTTGCGGACATTTGTGTCAAAAGAATACTTTAAGTAGTAGACCGTGCTCATTGGACATGTCTTTTTAAAGGTATCTTAATGGAAATCATATTGCCCATGAACTTGTCATCGTTTGGCTTGTAGAAGTTCAGTTCAGCCTTGCAATAATAGTCCACTTCCTTCACATCTTTTTCGGGCAGTTGCTTGAAATAAAACATATCGTTATATTGTATTCCACCCGCTTTTCGCGCTCTGTTCAATTCGAGAAGATAATCATCAGTCCTAACATGGATACTGCCGTTCAAATCTTTGACAACAGATTTCATTAGGTAAGTCAGACCCATACCAGTACCCGAGAATGTGGAGACATTATCTATCTTCTCGATGTCGTGGGGGAGCGAATCGTCGGCTGATTTATCGCCATGATGGTTTTTAG
>JAHFUH010000438.1 GCA_023265215.1 Acidobacteriota bacterium | reverse complement strand
GGCGTCTCGCCGGCAGACGCTGTTATATTGCAATTTCTGGACAAAATGCGTACGAAACGCTTCATGCATGTCTTTTATCACTGCTTGCCGCCGAGACGGCGGCGTTCCCAGGGCTGAATCCACCAGGAAAGCATGACTCGCACTTCCAATTACACCCTTGCTTCCAAGCGGCCTTGACAAGGCTACAAATTACCTTTTGTTTAACTATTGCACAATTTAGCGTCGTCAGTCCCCAATTCCATTCAATTCCCATTCCCGAGGCGGATCTCCATCGTAAGTGCCGTTCGGACTGAGGAATATCTTGCCTGGTTTGCCCGGCAACGGTGTGAGCCAATCGGGACTGCTGCGCGGAAATAGCAGCCTGGCCTGCCAGTGAATAGCGAAGTCCTCGGCCTTGACATCCGGGTACAAGCGGGTCATAGCCGATACCATTTCTTCCGCGGTCCTGGCGGTGTCGTATACCTCTTCATAATTATCGAGGTATTGCAGCGACCAGTCGATGCACTCAGTATAGGAACGCTTGCCGTCGGCCTGGACTTCCTCCATGAGCCGGATCTTCTCATCATCACAATGGCCGGGAATAACGATGCGCGCGTCAAACTCTCTGAGTTTGTTGATCGATGCGCGCCACTTCACGCGCCGGGCAACATTGCTCTCGATGGGCCACAGGTGGCAATTGTGAAATGCGATATCCGTGGCGCAGACCACCTTGATCGAGGGAATCCAAACCGCGGAGTTGTTGGCGCTGTCGCCTTCCCAATCGTCGGATACCAGCAATTCTTCGTCTTCGAGCAGCAGGCGGGGTTCACTCATAGGCGCAGGAATTGTGGTCTTACGAGCGATGTCGTCCGGCCCGAACCGATCGATCGCCCACAATTCGATTTTGTCGCTCGACGTGAAGACGATATCCTTGACCACACTGGGCAGCGCTACGATCTTGGCATGCGGGAAAGCATGATGAAGGACCCTCAGCCCGAAATGGTGGTCAGGGTGAAAGTGCGATACATAAATATGAGTAAGGTTTTTGCGCATGGGAATGATTTCGGCGATCATCCGGTGCGTGTCGCTGAGCAACTGTGATGCATCGACCAGGATCGCATCCCGCTCTCCGTAGACCAGCGTTGAGTTGCTGTTGAAACCCAGATAACTGTGCAGAAAGACTCGAAATTTTAGTGGCAATTCTCTACCCCCTATTTCTTTCCCAGGAACCTGTTCAGCGTTTGCGAAATAAAAACAAGATCAGCCCGGAGACAACCAGGGTGATCAGAACGGTCCAAAGGGCGATTCGAACAGTATGCCAGTGCGCCTTTCATGGCGAAGAGGACTGCAAACGGTCGCGCCGCCCCGTCAATTGCACCTTCTCGGGCGCTTCCAATTCAAACTTCATATCCGCCGCGCGGTGATACCTGTCCCCGGGATCCCGTTCCATCGCATGCAATATGATTTCTTCCAATTGAGGGGAGATGCCCGGATTGAGCTTGTATGGAGCTTTTGGATTGCCGGCAAGACGTGCATTCATGATCATTGTATGGGCTTGTTCCCTCGAAGGGCGCGGACACTGTTGTAATTTCATAAAGAATGGCGCCCAAACTGTAGATGTCGGTTCGCTTGTTCGGAGATCAGGCCAAGCTTTTGCTGCATTGCCACATAGGAATGATCATTTGTGATCTTCCGGATCTTGCCTTGCTGAACCAAATATAATCGAGAGTCTCCGACGTGTCCCACGCAGACCTCATCGTTACAGAATATGGAAACGGTGACAGTCGCAGCCATCCAGTTTTTTTCCGCGGATTGCACTCCGGCATCATAAACCGCTTGATTTGCGGAATTGAACATTTGCCAGATGATCTGGTTTGCCGATGATTCCGGATTCATTTCACGAAGCGGAATATATGAACGGCTGCCGGACATTGACAGGCCCTTAATGAATTTGCAATTGAGCGAGGGCTGCAAGCACTTCTTCGCTGTGAACTGCGGGGTTTACGTTCTCGAACGCTTTTGCAATCTTTCCGTTCGGATCGATAATAAATGTATTGCGACGCGCAATAGCCTTCCCCTGGTATTCCCCAAGAGAGCCGTAAAGCGATGTTACCTTATGCTCGGTATCCGCAAGCAGCCTGAAGCTCAGACCTTCCTTCGTACAAAAGCCTTTATGGGACTCGGAGGAATCGACGCTGATTCCGATAATTACTGCGCCAAGTTTTTCATAACCGGCGAGATCCCGCTGGAAATTGTGCGCTTCCACAGTACAACCTGAAGTGAAGTCCTTGGGGTAGAAATAGAGGACAATCCACTTTGACTTGAAGTCGCTGAGTTTCACCTCGACTCCATCCTGGTTTTTGAGAACAAACTGCGGAGCTGTAGTTCCGTTCTCGGGAAGATCAGAAAATGCAAGTACTGCAATGAAAAAGCAGAGGACGAGGCTCACGATAAAAACTCTTCTTGGAAACATACGAACCTTTCTCCTTTCCCAATCTAAATAGTACCTGATTTTTCGCCTTTGACGAAAGCGGAAGAAAAATGTCGATAAGCACACTGCGGGCTGGAAGGCACGATGCATCAGCGAAGCGTTGCGGCCTTCGCCCTGGGCTTTGCTGCGCCGCGCCTTCGGCGCTCCGGAAATGCGGATTAGCTTGACGCGCATGCCCCTCAGGCTCTTTGCATGTGCATTTCCTAAGAGAGTTATGGAGATATAGGATTGCTGGACTTCTCCAAATTCTCAACTTCTGAATCGAGGTTTATAATAAGCCACAGCATTGTTCCTGAACCTTCCACTGCGGCTATGGATTTTTATGAATAAGCTAGCTTGACTGAATTTTCTCAACCTCCTCCCGGACGGATTTTCCAAACGCTTCCATTGCACGCCGAAGGTCAGCAATCTTATCGTCGGTCCAATCAACGCCGCCAGCCAGCCCCTCCTGCAGCTTTTTTGCTAAATCCCCGACGATACTGTCGATGGAATGCTGCAACTCAAGCCGTGCAGCTTCTGCTTTACTCCTGGCCTTTTTAGCAAACTGATGGATATCTCTCCGCGTTTTGCGTCCGGACTGGGGAGCAATCAGAAGCGCCACCCCTGCTCCCAACAACGCACCCGCTATCAATATAGCCGCAGTATTCTTATTCACGAGTTTATCAGTCATAGCGCGCTTCCTTTCCCCTGGGACAACCGCCAGCTATATTTATAATGACACATTTCCCTCAAAACATCATAAATGACGTGGCGATGCTGCCTGGCTTTGCATTGGCTGTCGATTATCTCGCAAATGTAATTCCTATCCCGGTGGTATAGAGAAAGTCGTTGGTCTTGCGGCCCGGGGCGGGGTTGCTGAGGTAACGGTCGCTCACCGATAAATTCCATGTGAGCCATTTGGCAATCTTCGTGCTCAGGCCGAGATCAAAGGTTACACGGTAGTCGCCCGTTTCCTTCAGGTTATTGAACATCCGGTAATTCTGCGTCAGGATTATGGCAGAGTTCAGTTTCAGGCTGTACTCGTCTCCCCAGTAGAATTCACCCGAGTCTTGCGTCAGAGGCGTACTGTAATTGGAACGGTTGTATGCTGCGCCGGCGAGCAGGTCCATCTTGCTCCGATCCGATTTCAAGGCTTGGAATCCGAGGCCGCCGCCGATAACGAACCGCAAGTCCAGATTCTGGAACCGATCATATTCATAATCGTTAAACGCACTTAGGAATAAACGCGAGCTGACATTATGGCCGTAGCTGATCCCGCCTCGAACTGCTTTAGCGCTATCCGAATTCACGCCGTTGACCAAAGAGGAAGCCTTAATCGCGCTGAAATACAGAGAAGTCTTGTCGTGTTTGGTCGCTCTGCTGGCGTTGAGGCCCGTAGTGAAGGTCAATGTTTTGGAGTTGCCGGCCGTGCCTGCAAACCCAACTGTGCCGTTGCCGGTCCAGAGTTCGCCCCATCCCGGGCGCAGCAATCTCTGATAAGCCTTCTGCTCATCGGCATTGCGAAGAGTTGCGATTTCCGCCGGTGTAATGTTGACTTTGGTTTGGGGTGTCGTCACTTCAACTTTACCCTGCATCGCGGTCAACGTGCCTTGAAGCGTCCTGCCATCCTTGAGGACGATGTTGAGAGGCTTTTCGACAACGATCGAATCAACCTGATCCCAAGGCGTGACGATCACGCCAAACTGTTCCGTTTTGATCGTGAGATTCTTGTCATCTTTTTTGATAATGCTGCCTGTCACGCGATCGCCGTTTTTCAGCACAACCTGATCTGCCCAGGCGGCCGGCAGCAAAACACAAATAAGCAGGACGGATAGAGCAGATTTATTGTGTTTAAGAGATAGCATATTTTTTTGCCTCCATAGTTAGCTGGAACCGAATATTGTTCCAGATCCTGAAAAGCTTACTCTAATTTATAAGATATTGTATCTATTCAAGAATAATTATAAAAGCCAATTGAACGCATCTTTCAATAGTCATTTTGAGATAAACTGCATATATGAACCGGGCCAACATCCGAAAAGCCTATGCTGCCGCTTTTCTGAAGAACCTGCAATTTTTCGGGCCGATCTCTGTTCCTTTTTTTCTGGATTGGCTCAGGGTGGATTACACCCGCATATTTATCCTTCAGGCATGGTTTCTCTTTTGGGTTTTCACTCTGGAAATTCCAACGGGAGTGGTTGCGGATAAATTCGGCCGCAAAATTTCCGTAGCCTTGGGATGCCTCCTGTTTGCCGCCGATATGCTGTTTTTCGGGCTTTCTCATAATTACTATATCCTGTTCCCGGCTGAATTTCTGGGCGCCGTGGGCATGACCTTCATCTCCGGGGCCGACCAGGCACTGTTCTACGATTCCCTGGTCTTGATTAAGGAGCAGGATCGTGCGCGGCGGGAACTGTATTCAATATCCGTTGCATACTCCGTAATTGCCGACACCATTTTTGCTCCGGAGCAGCCCGAAATGGGATAAAATCCAAAACTATGCAGACTAATGATCATGTACTGGGGATTCGTGTTTACCTGGAAGATACGGATGCGCAA
>JAHFUH010000437.1 GCA_023265215.1 Acidobacteriota bacterium | reverse complement strand
GGATAATCCCTACCCTGATCGAATAAGACAAATGGCGTCTCCAAATCACGGATCCCATAATCACCAGATACAGTGCAATGTGGAGATACATTACGTTGTACCACCCTATGGTAAAAATCCGGGAAAGCGAACTCAGGACGGCGAAGAATCCCACAATAGCAAGAACTCTTGTGGCACGAGTGAGTTGTTGATCACGCATCTCTTGAATTCTGGCAAAAGCTTCATTCATAAATTTAACCTGCAGATATCAGACTTATTCGTCGGGAGCTGGGCAGCATGATCCCCAAAATAGAATCAAGAAACAACAGGCAGAGGGAAAGAACGCCCGGAACAGCTCGAAATTGCAGTCAGGAGGATCTCACGACAGTTGCCTTAAAACCCCTTCCAGTTTGGCGCGCAGCGCAGCCAATTCCCTGGATTTGAAAGCGCCCTTGGTCTTGATCAATACATCAATCGCTTCGTTCAGCGCGTCCCTGCTGGCAACCAGGCGCGGACAGGACAGAAAAAAGCAAACTTCCTTTGCTATTCCGGGATTGGTCCGGTTCACTGCGTCGACGGTCGATGCGATGCTCGTCGACATCTTCGCAAGCAAATTCAGAGTCTGGCTCAGGTATAAATCCAGACTCCCCGACCCGGTTTGGGACGTCCTCGGATCATCCGCTCCAATCATCGAGTTCTCGCATTCTTTAAGCTGGTCCAACCAAAGGGCCAAGTCCTGTCTGGTGTTTTGCAAAGACATTACTATGGATCTCTTGGAAAGAGCCTTTTGGACTGAACTGAGAAGGTCCGCGCTATTAAGAGGCTTCACCAGATAATCGATCACACAATGCCGCAAGGACTCGATGGCGGAAGGCAGAGTAGGATATCCGGTTACGATAATTACCGGGAGGAATTCCGCCTTCTTAGGCAAATTGTCCAGCAGTTCCAGGTTTGTGTTGCCGGGCATGTTGAGATCGCAGATCAGGAGATCGTATAGAGATTGCGATAGAGCTTGTATTGCTTCACTTGCGCTATGAACGGCATCGCAAGAGTACCCAGCTTTCGCAAGGAGGCGCGCAGTGAACGCCAAAAAGTCATCCTCATCGTCGGCTATCAAAACTCGCCGGGGCATCGGACTGACTCCATAAGTTCAAAGGTATTGCAGATGGCATCGTAGCCGATTGATCAATCCGTAAAACAGGATCGCTGGCGGAGAGGGGGGGATTCGAACCCCCGATACCGGTTTTGCCAGTATAACTGCTTAGCAGGCAGCCCTGTTCGACCACTCCAGCACCTCTCCGCATTTATTCAATGATCGGCAATTTCGCGAGGCAATAGTAACCAATTCGCGAAATAAAATCCACCGGCAAAAGCGGGCGCAAACGGAAGTGGGACTCAAAACCTAATGGGCTTATGCCCCTGGGAGCGCCGGCGTCCTCGCCGGCAGGCAGGTGCGCACATCGGGAATTTCCGAATGAATCAAAGAGCTGCAGCGACTTGTAGGGTTTTTGGCAAACATATCCGGTAGTCGTGAATATGTGCCGGCGAGGACGCCGGCGCTCCCAGGCGCTGAATCCCCCCAGGATAGTTTGACTCGCACTTCCGATTGCACCCCGCAAAAGCTCTTGCCAAAAGCATTTTGGCAATAAAAGCCTTGATGGTAAGCTTGATCCTTTGGAAAGGGACCATAAACATTCATGACAAAAGAGGTTCGGGTTCGCTTCGCCCCCAGTCCTACAGGCTACCTCCATGTTGGAGGCGCCCGCACAGCTCTGTTCAATTGGCTTTTCGCCCGCCACTTCGGCGGCAAGTTCATCCTGCGAATTGAGGACACTGATTTCTCCCGATCGTCGGAAGAAATGGTGGAAGGCATCCTTCAAGGATTGCGCTGGCTGGGAATGACTTGGGACGAAGGTCCCTTTTTTCAATCCCAGCGGCTGGACCGATACCGCGAATTTGCAGCCGAACTAGTCGCCAAAGGTGTTGCCTACCGGTGTTTTTGCAAGGCAAAAGAAAATTCTGAGGCTTCCGGTTATCCGACCAAATCAGCCGAACACGGCTGCGCCTCCCTTTCAAGCGATGAATCCGGACGCCGCGCTGCTGCAGGCGATTGTTTTGCCGTTCGATTCCGGATCCCTCCAGACAAAACCTCATTCCGCGATCACGTTTTTGGAGATATCGAGGTCGACAACACCATCCTGGAGGATTTCGTCCTGTTGAGATCCGATGGAAGCCCGACTTATCACCTGAGTGTGGTGGTTGATGATCTGGATATGAAAATCACTCACGTGATTCGCGGCGCCGACCATATATCCAACACGCCGAAGCAGATCCTGCTATATCAGGCCATCGGGGAACAAATGCCCGAGTTCGCCCATCTTCCACTCATCCTCGGCCCCGACAAGCAACGGCTGTCCAAACGCCACGGCGCAACATCGGTGATGGCGTATGCCGGATTGGGCTACCTGCCGGATGCATTCTTCAATTTCCTGTCACTCCTGGGATGGTCACCCGGAGAGGACCGGGAGATATTGTCCCGCCAGGAACTGATTGAGCTTTTTTCGCTCAAGGGAGTGGGGAAAGCCAACGCCGTTTTCGGGCTCGAAAAACTGGACTGGTTCAACAGCCAGTACCTTCGCAACGCTTCTCCCGATGCACTGCACCAGATGGCGGTGGAAGAGCTGAAAAGCAGCCAGATTCCCTTCACTAATTTTTCGGCGGAAACGCTGGACGGAATTCTGGATCTCCTTAAAAACAGGCTTCGGAAAATCGGCGATCTGAGCAGCACATGGAGAGCTTTTTTCAGCGACGAATTCGAATATGAGAAATCCGCGGCAGACAAATTCCTGGCCGATCCCAAACTTCGGGATCTGATCCCGGAACTGCTCGACCGGTATAGAAAAATCGCCGAATTCACCCTTGAGTCTGCCGAAACTGTTCTGCGAAAATTTGTAGAAGAAAAGGGGGTAAAGGCCGGCATCCTGATTAACGCTCTTCGAGTAGGACTGACCGGCCAGGGAGTAGCACCAGGCCTGTTTGAAGTAATGCTGGCGCTTGGACGCGAGCGCACAATTGCCCGCATCGACCAACTGAACACAAAATTACGAATTACGAATTACGAGTAACGAATTGAAACATCCATCCTGATTATGCAGATCTGTATTACAATTCGTAATTCGTAATTCGTAATTCGTAATTGGACTGGGGGTTCCATGACTAAGTTAGGGGTGAACATAGATCACATCGCAACCATCCGCCAGGCCCGCAAAGCGATTGAACCGGATACTGTAGCAGCCGCCATCCTGGCAGAACTGGCCGGAGCAGACGGGATAACGGTTCACCTGCGCAGCGATCGGAGGCACATTCAGGATGCCGATGTGCGCCGTCTGCGCGAGACAGTAACCACGCGCCTGAATATGGAGATGGCCGCAACCTCCGAAATGGTTCGAATAGCGCTCAAGCTCCGCCCCGATCAGTCGACACTTGTGCCGGAGAGAGAAAACGAAATTACGACCGAAGGGGGATTGAACGTTGTGGCAAATTCCGGGCCGATCGCGTCAGCCATCCGGGATTTGATTATGGGCGGGGTTCAGGTAAGCCTCTTCATCGATCCGGATCCGGATCAGGTGGACGCCTCGGCAGACTTGGGGGTTCCCATGATCGAGCTGAATACGCGCGCATACTCCGAAGCTTGTCCCAAAAGCCCCGATCTGGCCGGGCCGGATTTGGAACGGGAATTAACTAAAATCGTCCAGGCATCCGAGCGAGGCAGACAGAAAGGCATGAAAATTCTGGCGGGACATGGCCTGACCTACCGAAACGTTCGTCTTGTTTCCGATATTCCGGAAATCGAGGAACTCAATATCGGCCACAACATCATCGCCCGGGCTTCCCTGGTGGGAATGGAACGGGCCGTGCGCGAAATGCTCCAGGCAATGGGAGATTGACGATTTACGAATGACGATTGACGATTAAATCAAAAACTGTTGGTTTGAAATCGTAAATCGTAAATCGTAAATCGTAAATGCGTTTATGCCACTCTATATAGTTGCTACTCCTATCGGTAACCTGGAGGATATTTCGTTCAGAGCCGTGCGCGTGCTGAAAGAAGCCGATCTGATCGCATGCGAAGATACACGTCATACCGCGAAGCTCTTGACTCATTACGGAATCCGCGTTCCCCGCGAGAGCTACCACGAATTCAACGAGGAAACCCGGACGCCGCAATTGATTCAAATGCTTCGTGAAGGCAAAAGCATTGCCCTGGTAAGCGACTCGGGCACACCCCTGGTCTCAGATCCCGGATACAGGCTGGTTTCCCGCTGCCGGGAAGAGGGGATCCCGGTGATCCCAATCCCGGGACCTTCTGCTGTAATCGCGGCGCTCGTCGGATCCGGCCTCCCATCTGACAGCTTTTTCTTTGCCGGATTTCTGCCGGCGCGCAGTTCTCTGCGAAAAAACAGGATCGAGCAATTGGCGAATATTCCGGCCACTCTGATTTTTTTTGAGGCACCCCACCGGATTCTCCCCTGTCTGGAAGACATGACAGCTGTCCTGGGACCCAGGAAGGCCGGAATTGCGCGAGAGCTTACCAAAATACATGAAGAATTTCTGACAGGAACCCTTCCGGAGCTTTTGGAGCTTTTCCAAAATCGACCTAAGATACAGGGGGAATTCACGCTGCTCGTCGAGCGAGGCGAAGATTCTCCAGTAGCAGCGAATTTTCCCGCTTCCCTCAAGCAGCACCTTGAGGAAGAAATGAAAAGGACCGGCCTGCCCCGCAACGAATCCCTCAAATCAGTTGCCCAACAAAGAGGCATCAGCCGTAAGCAAGCCTACAACGAATTGAATGACGAATTACGAATTACGAATGACGACATCCCGTAGCGGACGCAATTGGGCAGTATGGAAACCACCCGCTAAACCCACGGCCTATGGCCTATAACAACGAAATGCCGGTGAATGTCACGCGGCAGCGCGCTTGTTCGTAGCCTGTTGGATCAGGATAGTCACGGCCCCTTTAAGCCTCGAAAAAAAT
>JAHFUH010000056.1:1381-16195 GCA_023265215.1 Acidobacteriota bacterium | reverse complement strand
CTTGGCGAGACCTACCACTGGGCTCGCACCCAAGATCTGATGCAAATCCAGGAGGCGCTTAAGCCCCTCTTGAACCATTCAATCCTTGCGATTGGCTCTGGCGGATCTCTGACTGCCGCTCATCTTGCGGCTACGCTGCACGAGATCCGAACGGGAAATCCGGCACGCGTCTTTACGCCCTTTGAATTCACCGGAACCAATCGAACAAGGACCTCTGATGCGATCCTTCTTATTAGTGCGGGCGGAAGAAACCACGATGTGCTCGGAGCATTATCAGAGGCTATTCGTATAGAATCTCCTTGGACGACGGTCCTCTGTGGCACGCCCAGGACACCTTTGTCGAAATTGGCTCAAAAAAATGAATATGGATCACTGTACGAGTATTCAATTCCGAGTGGAAAGGACGGATTCCTGGCCACAAACTCGCTTCTCGCTATTTATGCGCTGCTTTTACGCGCATATGCCGCAGCGGGACAGGATCTCCCCAATACCCTTGCCGATGTCCTTGACGCCCCCAATCTCACAAGTTTTTATGAACGTTCTTCCATAGGCAACCTCGCCAAGCTTGTAGGCAAAGAAACTCTGCTCGTGTTGTACGGTTGGGAAACGAAAGGGGCTGCTCTCGACCTGGAATCGAAGTTAACTGAGGCAGCGCTGGCCCGCGTGCAGATCTCAGACTATCGAAATTTCGGTCATGGCCGCCACCATTGGCTAGCGAAACGCAGAGGCGAATCTGGAATACTTGCCCTCTCTACCCCCGATGATAGAGATCTTTGTAAGAGAACTCTTGCATTGTTACCTGACGAGGTTCCAGTTGTGGTCGCGGATTTATCCGGCAATTCTCCTCAGAGGCTCCTGCAAGCGCTATTATATGCATATGCTATCACAGCACATTTTGGAGCAGCTCGTGCGATTGATCCTGGTCGCCCCAATGTCCCGGAATTCGGTCGCAAGCTTTACCATTTGAGGATTCGAAATCGTAGGAGCACGGGCAATGATATCTGCTCGATTGCGGTTCAGCGGAAGACGAGGGCATCCAAAGCCCCTATAGGTGTACCAACTGAATCTTGGGTGCTCCGACTTCGAGAACAACTCGGATTTTTTCGAGATCAATATTTCAAGGGCCTTGTTCTTGACTATGATGGCACACTTTGTTCCGCCCAAAATCGAATTAAAGGGCCAGCTCCCGACCTCATCGCACTCCTTGTTAAATTACTTGATAGCGGCATTTCGATTGCAGTAGCCACTGGCAGGGGGCGTTCAGTGCGAGAGGCTTTGCAGCAATGTTTGCCGGAAAAATATTGGAGGTCTTTCTGGATAGGCTATTACAATGGTTCTGACATCGGCAATGTCGGCGAAAATGAGAAGCCTGATCGATCAGAGAATCCAGTGGAATCTTTGGGCATTGTTTGCGAAGATCTACGTTGCGATACGGTGCTGACGGATACGTGCAAATTGTCAATTCGCCGGAACCAATTGACGATTGAGCCCCATTCATGGCTTACTGGCTCGGCCTTGTGGCTTCGGATTCAAGAGCGGCTGAATTGTCTAGATGTGCCTGGAGTTCGCGCCGTAGCCTCCACGCATTCCGTCGATGTTGTGGGACCAGGTGTATCAAAACGCAATCTCCTTAGTTTCCTCGTTGTACACTCTGACATTGCGAGCGACGACTATATTCTATGCATCGGAGATCGCGGCCGGTGGCCTGGAAATGACCACGAGCTTCTTTCGCACAAATATGCGTTAAGCACTGATGAAGTTTCGTCCGATCCTTATACAGGTTGGAACTTAGCGCCCGAAGGCTGTCGAGGCACGCGAGCTACATTCTTCTATTTGGAACAAACGGAAATTCTACAGGGTCGATTCCGGCTGCTCTTTAAGGACTCGATGAAATGAGAGCTTCACTTGCAGAGAGACTTCTTGCAACTGTATTAGAATGGTCAACTGAAGATATATCACGCGAACGTCCGCTTCTTGACGTCTTGGCACGCCTCAAATACGATGAGTATCAACAGTTCTCTCCGGGCATGCGTTTCATTGAGAGTCTCGCCTATTGGCTAAGTCAGTTTCGGGAGCTAAAAGAAAGACAAACAGCATACAGATTTTTCAAGTCGAACCTGATCTTCTGTTCCGCAGCAGAGATGAATCATCTGGTTTCATTGGCCTATCCCGACCATATCCGTCCGTTTCTTTTGAGGAAGCTGGCTGGAGAATTAGGGTTGAACCGCTGGCATCTTCCCAAAGCTGCCGAGCGTCGAGAATTCGCCTTGTTGGAACGTCAAACACTTTATCTGGGGCTGAGCGATGGTGCACGCACTGATATATTTCGCCGATATAATCCAAATCTGAGTCACGAACAGGTTCGTCTAAGTCACGAGATTGCCGAAGAGCGCGTAGAGAAGTTGATCGCAAAACTTAGCAGCGGTTTATCCAAAATTCTTAACGAAGTACCGAGCCGAGAGCAGACCCATTTCCGCGCAATAGTCTTGCTTGATGATCTTTCAGCCAGCGGCATTAGTTATCTCCGACAGGAAAATGGAAAATGGGAAGGTAAGATCGGCAGCTTTTTGCAGAATCTTCTCGATCCTGAAAATGCAATGTCGCAACTTGTTAATCCGGCTGATCTGGATATCTTTATAGTCCTATACATGGCGACTGAGCGAGCTACATCATACCTTGAGCAGAGCCTGGAAACCATTTGCGAGGAACGTGGAATCCGCACTACAGTAGCTGCCATTTATCCACTTGATAGTAAGGTGCGGATCGAGCGAGGACAGGACTCTTTACTCGATGAAATTATTGATGCGTACTATGATCCAATTAATGAAACGGCTAGCACTAATCTCGGCGGCACTGACTTAAAGTATGGTTTCGCCGGGTGCGGTCTGCCATTGGTACTTAGCCATAACACCCCGAATAATTCGATCGGTCTCCTATGGGCGGGCGGTCAAATGAGGCCGCTCTTTCCGCGCATTACCCGTCACAAGGACCGCGTATGAGGGAATCACGAAATCCTTTTAGATTGAGAGCAGCGGAAAACATTGAGACGGATCTCTCATTTCTGAGGCTATTCGGCCCTGGTATGCTAGATATACTAGAGGAAATTGATCTTTGGAGGCAGCCATTAATCATTCGAAGCGCTGCCGGAGGTGGCAAGACGACCTTACTACGCCTTTTGACTCCGGGCGTTCTCTTGACTTTGCATGAGAACCGAGGACTTGATGAAACGAAGGAAGTTTTTCATAGGCTACAAGACTTGGGAGTGGTCGAAGAGTCTGGCCCCCTACTCTTGGGGGTTTTGCTGCCCTGTACACGTAACTACTCCGTACTGGATGATCTATCAATAGATGCCCCACGTCGAGATCGCCTTTTCTTTGCTTTGCTCAGTGCACGAATAACATTAACCGCGCTCCATGCCAGCCTGGAACTGCGAAAACTATCATACCCGCGTGATCTTACAAGAATAAGTGTGAGGGCTGATATCCTGCCACCAATGCTTGTTGGTACAGAGCAGCTTGTGCGAGGGGACATTGTGCATCAATGGGCTACAGATCTTGAAAGTGCAGTGGTTGAAGCCATTGATAGTTTTGAGCCTTGGGACGGATCCCTTCCTTCATCGCTGGAGCCATTAACCACATTGGGGCTGCTGAAGCCGGGGAGTTTGCTGATCGACAACAAACCCGTAGCTTCCAGTTCCATGCTAATGCTTGATAATTTGCAGTTCCTAACTCTGAACCAACGAAATAGCCTCTACAGGGTGCTTGCTGAACTCCGCAGTAGTGTCGCTGTCTGGCTTGCGGAGAGGCTTGAGGCTTTGCTACCTGAAGAATTACTTGGATCTGGGACTCAGAAGGAACGCGATTATCGGATCCTGCGAATAGAGGAGTTTTGGCGGGCAAAGCGACAGCGCTTTGAAAAGATGTCGCAAAATATTGCGGATCGTCGAGCTGCCGCTTCTATTGATGTGGAGGTTGGCACATTGACGCCACTTTTAGAGGCGTCCCTTGATTCCACCGATTGGACCAATCGTTATGAGAAGGCACTTAATACTATCGAAGCCCGTGTCAGACAGGAAATAGCCAGCCAGAGCCGTTTTGAAGAATGGCTCGCTGTGAAAGATCTATCATCAGGACAAATTCGGGAACGAACGATATCATGGAGAACCTTAGAGATTTTGGTGCACCGAGAGCGCCGCAAAACTCAAAGAGAATTTGACTTCGTTCTAGCAGCCGATGATTTCGAAGAGAAAACCGACTCACAAGTTCGTTCAGCTGCCGAATTGTTCATCGCATACGAGTTTGGTTTCCCATATTACTTCGGACCGTCCAAACTCGTATCTTTGGCTTCCTGTAATATGGAACAATTTCTCTGGACCGCAGGAGATGTGTTCGAGGAAATTGCATCTGCCGCTTTAGTAAGAAAACCTCTTCGTCTGCAGGCTGAACGGCAAGACGCCATTTTGCGTCAAGCATCAGAAAGTCTCTGGCATGAGATTCCTCGGCTCACACACCAAAGCCAAACTTTGAGATTTCTTGATTCCGTAGCACGTTATTGCCGGTCGATGACTTTTTTGCCAACCGCACCGTATGACCCAGGTGTTACTGGCATCGCAATATTGATGGAAGATCGCGATCGTCTAATGGATTCGCAGCATCTTGGAAAAAGGCCGGACCATGCTCAACTTGCGCGTGTGATATCGGATTCAATAGCGAACAATCTGGTTGAATCTTACCTCGATTACAAATGCAAAGGCCGACGATGGATGGTGCTGTACCTTAACCGCCTTTTGTGTCCGAAGCATTGGTTGCCATTGCAGTATGGAGGATTTAAAGAAAAGAGTCTTGATGAATTATATCGATGGCTGTCGGATGGCTTTAAAATGAAAGGGACACTCTTTTAAATGCTACCAAAAAACTTACGTTGGGATACATACGTGATGGCCAGCGGGTCCGACTTAAAGGATCTCTTTCTTTCGCATTTTGGAAGTTCTCCTAGAAAGATATGCTTTATCATGGGTCGGGGCTTTGATCCAAGGATGAACCTTGGATTAGCCGTTCTTTATGATTCATGTCCTCAACAGGAATGTCTTGTTATCCTCTTAGAGTTTTCTGAAGGTCCCAGCTCCCCCTCAAACCGATACGCTGAACTGGTGAATTACAATATGAATGAGTTATTGGAGCTTGCACGCGACGGACGCATCGAGGTGAGGCGTACCGAATTAACGATGTTGTCGTCGGACGGGCGACGCATTGGGTCGCGTGCGGCTGCCGATCTTTTCAAAAAATCAGCTGAATTTGAGGGCTACACAGATATAGTTGTCGATGTAAGTTCACTTCCAAGTGGAATATTCTATCCTCTTATAGCCAAATTGCTCTACCTTCTCGACCCTCAACCGGGGCATGTTCGACGGCAGAATCTTTTCGTTCTGGTCTCGGAAAATTCTGCTATTGACCTTCGAATTCTAAATGAAGGCATTGATGAAGAAGCCGACTACGTTGATTTGTTCCGCAGTGGAGCTGACCGAATGGCGGCTGCTGGACACCCCAAAATTTGGATTCCTATTTTGGGGGAGGCACAAGAATTGCAATTACGTCGGATACATGATCTTGTGGGGCCAGACGAAATCTGTCCGCTTTTACCATCACCATCTCCTTTTCCTCGCCGCGCGGATATGCTCATTTCCGAATATCACCGTCTCCTGTTTGATCAAATGCGGGTAGAACCGCAGAACTTTATCTATGCTTCGGAACGCAATCCTTTTGAAGTTTGTCGACAGGTGAGGCGTACGGTTTCAGATTACAATCAAGTTCTTCAGCCTCTCGGCGGTTGCCGTGCTATTGTTTCCTCTGCGTCGAGCAAATTGCTCTCAATCGGAGCGCTTTTGGCAGCTTACGAGCTGAAACGTGCCAAATTGGATATCGCTATCGCCCACATTGAAGCACATGGTTATACTATTGAAGAGGAGCAGACGATAAGGTCGCTAGCACAAAGTACTACGATCTTTGGATTATGGCTCCTGGGAGAATGCTATGCCTAGCCGCAAACAAAACGGTCCTTCAGCTTACGGTAGCGGTCTTATAGCACTCGATGTTGTTCTGGATCAAGAGAATGACATTGAAACACGGTTCGCCGGTGGGACATGTGGGAACGTTATGGCGATTCTGGCATTCCTAGGATGGCATTCCGTCCCGGTATCTAGGCTGGCTGATGATTTTGGGGGAACACTGATCCGCGAGGATTTAGGGCGCTGGGGTGTCGAACTAGACTATGTTGGGCTTCAGCCGCAAACTGCTACCCCTGTTATAATCCAACAAATTTACCGAAATAAAGCGGGGCTTCCGAGGCATCGATTTGTGTGGACATGCCCGCACTGCGGCGCATACCTTCCACAATATCGCCCCGTTCCAGCCAAACAATTGGAGGTCGTCAAAGCCGATAATGTTCAGGTGTTCTTTTTCGATCGGGTCTCACGTGGCAACATTGAACTTGCGCGGAAATTCGCAGATAAAGGCGCAGTTGTTGTGTTCGAACCTTCGGCCTCTTCAGATCCTCGCCTGTTTCGGGAAGCAATTCGGATTTGTCATATCCTAAAATATGCGTCACAACGGGTGCGACCATTCACGGAACTTCTCGAAGCAAGTAAGGCGTGGCTTGAAATTGAAACGCTTGGAGATGAAGGTCTTCGATATCGAATGGCCCCTCCTCTATGCGGAGATCGGTCATGGAAATATTCTCCCGCATTTGAAGTTAAGAATGTGAAGGATACCGCGGGTTGCGGAGATTGGTGTACTGCAGGTCTACTCGCTAAAATTGCACAAAATGGCCAAGAGAGCATGGCGGGAACTACAACAGATTCTCTAGAATCCATTCTGCAATATGCTCAAGCACTCGCAGCATGGAACTGCGGCTTCCCGGCAGCCAGAGGCGGGATGTACTTAGCATCTCGCTCCTCGATGATAAATACGGTTGAGGAGATCCTATCTGGAGCAAATCGTTTTCGCCGAATACGACCCAAAAAGCACAAGAATCAAGCTGCAGCTTTTTGTCCGCGCTGCGCTGAGCCAAATCAAAACCAACATGCATTGGATTGGAAACGGCCGGCATAAAGCAACCTAAAGCCTTGGGCTGAGATCTGCCTAATGCGCTCTTCTTCGGCGGAGATTTTGGCCAGCGAATCTTTCAACAGCCCTTCTCATGGAAAGCTCTCGGCGTGGATATTCGCGGGAGGTCTCGGACTTTACGCATCAATTATCGTACATTTCATCAAATGAGGTGCAGCCGGCGCCTGAGTGCGGACGCCATCCAATATTTGTTGGGAAAATACGTGGAAAAAGCAGGATTGTGCTGTTCATCGCTGAAACAAAAACAAGTCTCTCCCCATGTTCTAAGACACAGCGCAGCAATGGAGCTCTTACAGGCTGGAGTTGATTCATCGGTAATTGCATTGTGGCTTGGGCATGAATCGGTCGAAACCACCCAAGTGTATCTGCATGCCCACCTAGCCCTAAAGGAGGAAGCGTTGGCTAAAGTCATACCAGTGAATGACAGGTTCCCGGCCAGGTATCGCCTGCCCGATCAGCTACTTGAGTTCCTCAATGCTTTATAAGATTCCGACTATGCCGAGTAGAACCCACGATGCCAATCTCAATGAAATTTTATTTTAAAGCGCCGATTGTATTGAGAGGAAGCCACTCGGCATAGTCCGGGACTCGGCATGAACAGCCCTATGCCGCATGCGGCATAGGGCTGTTTCAATAATGCTGTAGATGACGGCGCTTGCCAGTGCGCCTTTGGGAGTGTTCGCAAATAACCAGTTTTTTCTCCCGATTACAAAAGGCTTAATGGAACGCTCCGCACGATTGTTGCTAATCTCAATGCGGCCGTCATCAAGGAAACGCATCAACTTCGGCCATTGCTGCCGGCCATAGTTCACGGCTAAACCGAAAAGGCTTTTGGGCAGGACAGAGGGCGCTATTGCATCCAGCCACCTCCGAAATTCTTCAACCAGAGGTCGGCTTCTGAGATTTCTGGCTTCGAGCCGTTCTGCGGGAGTTCGTCCGCTAAGCTGCCGCTCAATATCAAATAGCTTATTAATCCGATCAAGGGCTTCTTTCGCTTTGCTTCCGGAGGATCGATGCTTGGAAGGCAAACCTTTCAACGCTTCATCAAACTTGCGGCGAAAGTGCGCCCAGCATCCGCATAGCGTTGTATTGGGAATGTCATGATATCCGGCATAGCCGTCGACATGGAGGTATCCTTTGAATCCTTCAAGGAACCTTCTTGGATTATCCCCGGCGCGACTCGGCTGATATTCGAAAAATACTATCGGTGGCCCGATGCATCCAGTTCGATATAGCCACATGTAAGACTGGCTTTTCGCAGGACGGTCCGGTTCTTTCAACACCTGAAGCGTTGTTTCATCGGCGTGCAGAACTTCTTGTGCGAGCAGCTTCTGTTTCAATCGTCCGTATATCAACTCTAACCATTCGCTTCCTTTGATCATCCAGTTGGAAAGAACGCCTCGCGACAAATCGATTCCCAATCGGGCGTAATGCTGTTGGTCTGCGTCCGGGCTTTTTGCGTTCATAGGTAATCGATTGGCGAATGGCTTCTTCTACCGGCCCGTCTTCAGCAATTGCTTCAGCTTCGTTGAACAGATTCGGTTGTTCTTTGACGCTGCGTTCGCTCGACGCCCCGAATTGCTTGTGCCGTGACAGGTGAAACTGCTCTTCGAACCAGCGCACTTTTTCTTGCAGCTGCTCAATCTGGGAAGCTTGTTTATATACGAGATCGACAAGCTCTTGATGTTTATCGGGAAGAGGCGACGAACTCAATGACATGCGCGTTATTGTACGTATTCATAAAAATATCTCAAGAGATAAATCGCCTGAAAGCCGCATTATTACTAATCTTTTACACTATTTTCAAATCGCAATATTAGCGTGCACTGGCCAATGCGCTTGGGGCTGTTCAATTCTCAATCCATCCAACAGCCACTGCAATTGCCGACGGCTGATGCATAACGCAGGGCCGGCTTGCACTGGCCATTTGAAGCGTCCTCGTTCGAGCCTCCGATAGTACAGCCAAAAACCATTTGTGTCCCATCGGAGAATTTTCAGTTTATCCCGCTGCTTATTGCAGAACACAAACCATTGGTCTGAAAACGGGTCGCGTTCAAATACCGCGCTCACAATAGCCGACAAACCGTCGATCGATTTTCTCAGATCGGTGGCGCCCGGAGCCAAGTGTACTTGCTTGACCGATTCAGCGTTCAGCATAGAGCGCTGATAGTCTGAAGTAATTCCACGAGAAGTGTTCGGTCAAATCCCGGCTTCACTGCAATGGTGATCCGGCCAACGTGCAAATCGATTCCTGGCGAACTGTCCTTAGCGATTTTTACCGGAATCCAGTTCAATCCATTTTTCTCTTCTGGATTGCTCAGCTTCTGCCGCCAATAATCCAGCGTCGACAATTTGATTTGATTCTTTTCGCAATAGGCTACTCGGCTCAGTCCGCTTGTTTTGAATGTCTCGATCTGCTGCCGCCAATAGTTCGCCTTTTCTGGATTTGATTTCATGAGTCCCTCCGATCAGCTTTTCCAGAGGAAATAATAGGATCTTCCCGGTCAGGTTAGAATGTGGCGACTATTAGACGCTTACATATGGAACAACAATGGGATCGCCCGGCAAGGATCCGATTTCCTCCACATTTCCGCCAAGGCTGATTGCACTTTCACAATGATCCCAAGATCCATTGTGCTGCCTGCTTAAGATTGACATTCCTCATATTCCACATCCTTGATTGCCACTCTTATCGCCTCGTGCTGAACCTTAGGGCCGGCAAAGTGTAGAAAATAACAGTTCGTCAGCTCTCTTTTGCAGAAATCAATCGCCTCCTGGAGAGTTGAAAGCTTGCGATTATGGCAGTATGTTAGACGATAGAGAGCTGCAGTTAGTAGCGAATTAAATTGGGGATCAATCAGATGGTGCAGCCCGTGTGTTTGGATTTCGTAGCTTAAGGGTCGCATTTCATAATTATATAAGCTGCTACCCTTATCATCATAAGAATAGTACACATGCTCAAGTATTTGTCGATGATGCCGAGGGGAAAGGACCATAACTCCAGTTTGTATAATGTGCTTTATGTCCGATGGCAGTCCCCAGAATTGATGATAGGCGTCAGGATTACGATAAGATTGGCACATTTGTACCCATGCAACATTCGACTTATATTGTTGGGACATTCTTTCCACAATTGTCTGTCTTTCTTCCAATGTCCAAATACTCATTTCATCGGTCACACCGATTTTCTCGATCGGAACGTCATCGCCAATGGCAGGCGCTCTACGACTGATGACAATATCGCAATCCATCCATACTATCCGATCATATGCACTAGCGATGGCAGGTTCGAGGATTAAGCATTTCTGCCATGCCGGCGAACGCGCAATTGCGCGAGGCGATTTGTCTAGTGGCTGATCGACCAGTATGATGTCGAATCCACAACGGGATGCATAGGCCCGCCAGCTTGGTTCACAGAGTTCCTTCCATAACCTCAGGTAGCGTGATCCGATCGCTAATGTTACTATGGCAGTTCTCATATTTGCTCATCACCAGGATTTATGGGCAGGAGCATGTTAAATTAAGGCTTTACACCCATGATGATATCGCTTTCAGCATCAATCTCAATTCGAATCACTTCCTTCAAACCCGCCTGTATTAACCATTCCTTGGTTTCATTCACAGTGTAACATCGCCCCTTTTCCGTAAGTGTCAGCAAGTAGATGGAAAATAGAGCGGCAAAATACGGAGATGTACGATCTTCTGTCAGAAGGCTGTCATGCACAATCAGGCGTCCACCAGACCGTAAAGCAAAAGTGGCCTTGCCAATTAAGTGTGCTACTTCGGACTCACTATGTTGATGAATTATCTGTGATACCCATATGAGATCGTAGTTGTTCCCATAGTCAGCCTCCCAATAGCTTCCCTGCAGTACCTTCACGCGACCTTCCATTTCATTCCGTTTAATATTCTCGCGGGCCACCTCTATGGATAACGGCAAATCCATGACATACGCGGTCAATTGGGAATTTCTCTGTGCAAAAGCGATCGAGTATGTGGCTGCTCCACCTCCAAAATCCAGCATCCGGCGTACGCCGCTCAAATCCAGGATTTTGGCGATTCTTTCAGCTTTTGCCTTCGCCATGTTATCCATACCCCAGCTATATGCATTTCCAACTGCTCTCTCCGATTGATTTATTCCATGGGTTTTTGAAATGGCTCTGCCTGATTTAACGACAGCGTCCAAATCGTTCCACTGGCTCCAACAGTAATGCGTGAAAGCAAGAAAGTCGCCTCGATATTCTGGCTTACTTTTTACCAAATATTTATCAGCTATTTCATGATTGTAGTAGCTATTATCCACCTTATGCAAAATTCCCATTGCAACCAAGGCGTCCATCAATATTCTCAGGACTCGGATGTTCGCCGGTAGTCGTAACGCCAGGGCTTCAATCGACCGACAACCCTCTGAGATTTGGGAAAAAAGATTTAGATCGTTGGCAACCAACAGAATCTTGCTTTCTCGGAATCCCATTGCCATGCGCATCAGCCGCAAATAGCCAGGCCCTTGTTCCTTGGAGACGGTTGTCGTTAAATGGTTCGGGGTCATTTCCATAGAATTCGTATCTTCCTGTTTGCAAGTTGCTGCTTATTTGTATCCGGATGCTACCAATGTCTCTCATCATCCTTCATCTGCACGACGCCGTCCAGTCGGCAACTCGCGCCACGGGAAATCTCATCGGCCAAATCTCCAACCGTCAGCCACTCAAAGAAAGATGGCAGAGGGATCTCAACACCATATTTATCCCGAATTCGCGATGCGATCCGAGCCGCACCCAAAGAATCACCCCCGAGATCGAGGTAATCGTCATTGATCCCAATTTGGGTAAATCCAAGAATTTCAGCCCAAATCTCAGCGACAGCGGCTTCAACCGAGTTATGGGGAGCTTCATATTTTGTGCTGATTTGCGGACGACCAGAATCCGGCGGCGCCAATGCATTGATATTCGGTTTGCCATTTTCAGAAAGTGGGATCTGCTCAACAAAAACAAATGCAAAAGGTACCATGTATGAAGGCAACAGATTTTCTACATGCCGTCGAAGATCCGTTGCCGTTAATGTTGTTCCTGAGACCATTACCAAATAGGCTGCCAACCGCTGTTCCCCATTCATTTCATATGCCTTGACAGCCACGTCCTTAACCACAGGATGCGTTTTAATAGCTGCCTCGACCTCGCTGAGCTCAACTCGAAATCCGCGAATCTTCACCTGATTGTCAACCCGTCCGATTAGCTCGATCTCGCCGTCGGGGCGGTACCGCCCCAGGTCACCGGTTCGGAACATCCGCTCCTTCGATCGCAATTCGAATGGATTTGTCAAAAAATGCTCAGCTGTGAGTTCTGGCTGGCCCAAATAGCCGCGTGCCAAATGAGATGCCGCCACATAAAGCTCCCCGGTCACTCCAACCGGCACCGGATTCATCGCATGATCAAGAATATATATGTGGGTGTTTGCATATGCCCTACCCATGGAAACTCTATTCGATTTGGCCTTTGAGGGCGCAATTGCGGTAGAAGCACAGCAACCGATCTCAGAAAACGAATATGAGAGCACCATCCTCGCGTTAGGCATTGATTCTGCAAAACTCTCGACCAAATCCAGCGTAATTGTCGAACCGCTTACTCCTAATGATCGAATACTCGAGATCTGTGATATTATTCCCGGCCCAAGACTAAGAAACTGCCGCAGCAAAGAGGGCACCATCACCATGCTGGTAATCAAATAAGCGGCTATAGCTCTTGCCAGTTTGTCCGGATCCCGTTCATTGCCCTCAGGTATAACTACTATTGGTAAACCGCTGCAAAGAGGCAGCAACAATGTGGCTATTGAAGGACCAAAACTCAGGGTGGAGTTCCAACAGCACACTTCATTCGGGCATCGTGCATCGAAGTATGCATTCTTCAGTCCATTCGTAATGCTTCGGTGTATTCCCATCACGCCTTTCTGCCTTCCCGACGAGCCCGAAGTAAAGGTGACATAAGCCAAATTGTTGGCTTTAACACCCGACAAGATGTCGGTCTGCGGCTCACTCTCGATCTCGGCCCTCCCCCGATCGATTTCAATTATCTCCAAGTCTTTCGCAGGGACTCGATCTCTGAATATCGAATGCGATATCAGCAGTTTGATCCCGGATTGAACGACCATTTCATTTAGCCGAGTCACTGGAAATCTGGGATTTAGCGCAACATATCCACCACCGGCTTTCATTATTCCCAATATTGCCAGAGCTGCATCCGGAGACCGTTCGAGACAGATACCTACCAGCACCTCAGGTCCGACGCCCTTTTTGACAAGGTAGTGTCCCAGTTGATTGGCCCTGGAATTCAGTTCCCCATAGGTCATTTCTTCGCGGTTATAAATTAATGCGGGTGCGTTAGGTTTACGCGATGCCTGCTCTTCAAATAGCTCATGTGCACATCTTTCTTCATAACCGACGTAAGTATTATTCCATTCGACAATTATTTGATTCAATTCCTCCTTTCCAAGCATTCTCAGGCTATCAATATTCATGTCCGGATTTGCAGCTACTTCTTCCAACAGATTCATATAATGTCTTGCCAGTTGTGCAATCGTCTGTTCACACCATTTGGCGTCGTAATCAATGCACAAATGATGTCTTCCATTGCTCGCAGCAAAGGTAAATACCACATTCTGGGAATTGTGTCTTCGTGAACCCTGATCCCCCACTTTCATCATATCACTCAAATGCCGCATCACATCTTCAGTGAACACCATACTCACTGCATGGTTATCGCCATGAGCGGCTTCGGCGGAAACAAGAAGAAAGGACGCGAGTCTGTGCGCAAGCACACTGAAGCTGGGTTCACAACTAAGATCCATTGTGATGGAAGAAGGTTGAATTTCACGCCCCTTCCTCTCCATACAAATATGATCCTGGCCAGAATATCGATGAAACAATATGCCTGCTACAATCTCCAGCGATAACAACATCGAAATGCCTTCGCGCCTGCATAGTTCGTCCATTGTCGCAATCACCGTTTCAGGTATTGCGCAAACATGTTGCTTAAGACCTTCCAATTCCTCAAGCATGCCAGATTGTTTATCGCTTTGTGGATTTTTGGCAGTTTCCATAGGTACCTCCATGATATCCGCCAGTAAATAATTGCCTTGGCTATTTTATCCAATAGCATCAGCTATAAAGCTGAGAGACTGGAGAACGATCAGTCATTCACTTATGCCCGATCTTGTAAAGGAGATGTAAACCAAGAGGCATCATATCTAAACATACCTCATCGATTTCAAGGCATTCTGTTTCTTTGTCCCTGTTTTACGGGGATTACCAAATGCGCGAACCAGATTGATTTTTGTTCCGCATCGTTCACGACAGCCATATAGATGTCTTCAGAGTCATCATGCATTTATCATTTTCCTCCCTTCCTTTTCCTTTCCGCCTACCCTGCGGTGTGCCAGTATTTGACCCTTGATCAACCGGCATTATCGATTTCTTGTTAAATGCATGCAGCAGCCCTAAAAGCCGATCTGACGGCCGTAGCAACAGTCCCAACTTCCAATGCGTCACCAACAACATAGACCTCTGTTTCAGGCGCACAGTGCCGCATTGAATCGGCGACCGCGTGTCTCGAGGACATCCCGATGGCGAAAAGCATAGTGTCGGCCGGAAACATGGTTTTTTCGGAGGTTTGTTTATCACGGCAAAGTACTGTGCTATTTG
>JAHFUH010000056.1:0-1371 GCA_023265215.1 Acidobacteriota bacterium | reverse complement strand
TGTGTTGAGATATATGGGAATGTCATACTCTCTGGACAATCTTATAAGCTCAACACTTACTCGACCGGCAGACGCGCTGAGATTCGACATATCGGGAGCCATCTCAACAACAGTAACGTCCTTGCCCGCTTTTTTGAGACCTATAGCGCACTCCATTCCTACAGCACCAGCGCCCACAATGACCGTTTTGTTGCCGACGCTTAGCTTGTAAAGCTCAACCTCCGGTGCCCAGTGGACATGAGGCTTATCGATACCCGGAACTTGCGGAACAAGGGGTTTTGAGCCGACGGCGATGATAATTGCGTCATAACCTTCGGTGTTCAGCATATCTTTAGTTGCTTCAGTATTAAGAAGTATGCGCGCATGAGCCTTTCCTGATTGGCGAACCAGATATTCAAGATAGTCTCTGATGTCCCGCTTGAACGGCAGTGCTGATCCATAAATGATGTTTCCACCAAGATGATCGCTCATTTCATAAAGCGTCACGTCATGTCCCCGTTCGCAAAGCGTTTGTAGCGCTTGGAGTCCGGCAGGGCCTCCTCCAATGACCGCAACCCTTTTCCGCACATTGCTCTTCTTGACTTTTCCTTCGGGAAACTCAGTCTCATTACCCAAAAACGGATTTACAGCGCAATTGATCACTGCCGGAACCATCAGGCGAAGCCCGCAATACTGACATCGAATGCAGGGACGATGATCACCCTGTTTACCCAAAGCATATTTGCGCGGCATCTCTGGATCCGCCAGCAAGGGCCGGCACATTGCAACAAAATCAGCCTGGCCGGCAACCAGGATTGTCTCGGCTTGATCGATGTTCATAATCGAACCGACCGTGCAAACTAGGAGCTTTGGGAAGGCCTTCTTTATATCTGCCGCATACTGTACGTTATATGATCTTTCCATCAAATAGTTCTGCCACCAGTAACGCCTATACTGCAACTCTCCATGCAAACCAGCTGATACGTGGAGAATATCGATCTTTCTATGAATCAGCTCAATGAATTTTATGGTCTCATCAAAGTGCATTCCCTCCGGATGAATCTCGTCGGCGGAAATGCGGTATTCGATTACAAAGTCCGCGCCGCACAGATCACGAACTGCGTCCAGTACTTCACCGGAGAAACGCGCCCGGTTCTCCAGGGAACCGCCATATTCGTCAATGCGCTTGTTATAGAGGGGACTTGCAAACTGGGCTATCAGATTTCCATGCCCACCGTGGACCATGCACATCTTAAAGCCCGCTCTCTTACACCGATATGCTGCGGCAGCGTAACTTTCTATAGTTTGCTTGATCTTATCATGATCCATCTCCACAGTGGCGATTGGTTTCCTGGCACACACATTTGCCCGTTCCATTTCATTTGAAGTGAC
>JAHFUH010000436.1 GCA_023265215.1 Acidobacteriota bacterium | reverse complement strand
GAAGCCTGGGTGATCTGCGCCCATGTCCACAAAGCAAAGTTCAATTTCGTTGTCGGGGAAAAAGTGCTTGCACCAAATGGAGGCCGCGGAAGAATCCATCCCGCCGGAGAATTCAACCAAGATCTTCCGGCCGGCGAATGCCTCCCGTTCCTCTTTGCTTGGGGCCAGGTCCTTGAGTGCTGCCGATTTTAAAATCGGCGGCCTGGTGACTGGGTTTTCATCCTTGTCTATTTTTTCCGTCAGTTCTGTAATTTCATCGAGGTCAAAACCTGTTAGATCCAGGTTGAAATCCAGTTCCTTCAGATCCAGCAATTCGAGCGCAAGTAGAGATTCATCCCACTCGGCCCAGGCTACCGATTTGTTTACCATCAGCCGAAAGGCCTTAACCTGCGCCTCCGTCCACTCGTCGCATAAAATAACAGGAACCTCAGGGATACCAAGTTTCAGGGCGGCTTTTAGCCGCAGATGTCCATCAACAATTAGGCCATCGCTGCGAGCCAATACCGGAATCTTAAATCCGAATTCTCTTATGGAGCCGACCATCTTCTCTACGGCGTCGTCGTTCTTGCGCGGATTACGCTCGTAAGGTTTGAGTCTGGCTGTCGGCCATGTTTCTATTGCTAAACCCGATTCTGCTTTCACTGCCTTAGATCTGGCTTTCATTATTCCCTCATCTGCATCTCGTTATTCCCAGTGTCAGCACCTTCGCCACCCTGCACCAAATCCCAGGACCCTTTATTAAGGCCCGATACGATTGCTCGTAGAATGTCGCGCGGTCCTTCTCTAAATCCCGCTCGCGCTGCGCCAGGGCGGTTGCCTGCCGTTCAAGTTCCAGCGCGCGCTCATAGTTTGCCTGTTCCTTTTCGTCCAGCTGGCGGTCAGCTGCGGTCGCTCCCACATAAACGGAGACCTGTTCACGGCAGGCCTTCAACTCAAACAACTGGCTCAGCACCTGGCGCTTTTCCGGTTCAGTGAGCGGCGCCGGCGGCGAGTTCTCCTGAGATGCCGCGAATGGCGTTATCCAAACGGTCAGCAGGCACAGCAATAACTTGCGCATTGTTCGCCTCATGATTATTTGCAATCTGCTTCAATGAACGGGAAAGCCCAGTCTCGAGGTTGCGCCTGGCGCTTTGCAGCTCCGAGGATTGAGCGTCCACAATCTTGCGGTCGGCCTCAAGCTGCCCGGCCTGTGCAGCAATCACGCCCGCTTTTTCCTTCCATTCCCGGAGCTTGTCTTTCTCGATTGATTGAACGGCGGTCTCGCGGCCTTTCTTCTCGCCCTTCTCCCACTGTGCATTTCCCCATAGGCGCAAGCCATACAAGAGAGCCAGGACGCCGGCGCCATAGAATGCCGCTTTCCGAACCCAGGGAATTGCCCAAGCCTGCAGTATCCATGCGATCATTGCGCCGCTCCTCCCCCGGGAAGTTTCGAAAGCAGCCATTTCGCTGCCGCCGGCGCCGCAAGTTCCATAAGGGATCCGAGCAGGAAGGCGAAAGAAATATGCATCGGAACCAATTTAAGCAAGGGCAACCACGGCGAATCGACTCTCGCGATATAAGCCACACCTATCACCCAAACGACGGCGATGGTAGTAATCCAGGAGATGGCATTCTCCGAGGAGCTTTCAAAAAACCATTCAAAGAGAAGATCGCTGATTTTCTTCTGCATCCTCACGCCGTGATAGCAATACCTGACAAGCTTCCAGGCCAGCGTCAGAAGCGCGCCGGCCAGGTAGAACGCCCATGCGGAAACAGTCGACATTATGCCTCCCCAAGCCCACCAGTTATTTGAATCGTTACCTTTTCGCCGGCTTTGATAACCGGCGAAACCTTTTGCATAAGAGCTTCAAATGCTCTTCTCGATGTTCCAACCCAATCCGGTCCGTGCGTCCATCCGACGGCAATGCATCCCAGAAGCTCCGCGGGTTGATTCGCAACGTGAATTTCTATCTCAGATCTGCCCGGGACATTTTTAAGACGGAGCACATCGCACTTGTTATGCGGGCTGTCGTATAGTTCGAGATCAAATACTCCCTCTGGAATACAGCAATGTTTTGGGACGTTTTCTTTCCCTTCAAACAGCCGTGCCAATTCAAGGGTGTAGCATTCATAGATCCCGTTTATCAGTAATTCACCTTCGGTTGAGCCCGCTCCATATTTACGGCTTATGTGGAGGTTCATCTATTCCCCTCTCTGATAGCGCCACGCTGCGACTGCATGTGCTGCAAGACAAGGACGCGGATTTCGGTCAGTTGATCGCATATCATTTTCCACTTATCGGGGTCGATGTGGCGGCTGATATCCTCATGATGAGCCCGGACGCGAATGTCCAGATCGACAAATTGAGCCTGCGTTTTAAGGTTTTCCGCTCGGATCGAGGCAAGATCGGATTGAATCTTTCCGTAGCCTATCAAAAATCCCCCAAGAATAATTAGCAGTGACAGGATAAAAGCCGCCAGAGAGGTTGCGTTGCGTGTGAGCCAGGATTCTTTTTCAATGGGCATGGGAGTGTCCTTGGTTCGAGATTAGTGATTACCTACCCATCAGCATGCCCAGGATCGCGAGCGTCTGAGCGTCGACGGGAACAATTGTTTCGATTACCCTTACTTCATTTACATAATCCACGTTGGCGGCATTCTTTGCGATAAACCGGCTGCCGCTGGGGCAAACCAGAGATCCGCGCTGCTTGAGCGCAGCCGTTGAGGCGAAACCCGTTAAGCTGGATCCGGAAACGGCAGTTGATGTTGTGCCACTATCGGCAGCGCCGGCATCTTCCAGTGTAACCGTACCGGTGCCCTCCGTATCCTTGGCGGCCACCTCATAGTCCTTTGCAAAATGAGCGACGGCGCGACTAAAATTCAAAGTGGCGGCTGTCGAGTATTTCGCGATCCGCTTGTATAGGGCCGTCTGAACTATCGGGTTGATGGTGATGTACACGCAGGCTCGATAGATATAGGAGCCTCCGCCGTTTTTATCGCGCAACTCAAAAGAATCGCCTTCATCGAAGTTGGCAACTGAAGCATCGAACGCCACGCTCTGCACTGTCGGAGTAGTGGCCGTCGTGGTAAGCTCCGTGGCGGTGACTTGCAGATCCTTCGTCTTATTGAACAGTGAAACATAGGATGTTCCAGAGACGTTCCTGCTGTGGCACACCTCAAGGGTCCAGCCATTGGCGGGCACTGTATTGAAAAGCGCGGCGATTTTCCTGAATATTGAGGTGTAGCCGGCCGCCGCTGTATAGGCCGCATTCGGCGTGTAGTAAAGCGGCGCCAGGTATGCACCGTTAGAATTCCCGAGGCCTTCCCATCCGACCAGGCTGAGTTGAATCCGCGTTTTGGTGGCTCCGAACTGATTGACCACTATCCGGGATGTGTACATCACTATGTTTTGGTCTATCTCGGTCTGCGGGAAATAGGGGTGATAAGTATCCGACGCCAGAGTCGTGATCGCGCTCGATCGGAATCGCGTCGGCGTCGTGGTGTTCTTTGGAATTGTGATACTGGTGAGGACGGTGCCGGCCACGTTTTTCAGCGATACCGCGTAATCATTGTACGCATTGTTGTTGGTCGCGACGATCTCGTAATAATATTTTGGTGCGCCGTCATAGTTGGCTGGATTGAACGGAAGGGACGCCCCGTGCGCTCCATTGCTCCGCTGGCTTTAGAATACAAACCGCAGTCGGCCATTTCGAGGAGTACTTCGAGAACTGCGCCTGCGCCGGAGTTGGCTTGTACGGCTGAATATCCACCGCTGTATTCATGGTCATCGCTGACACAATAGGGATTACTGAACCACACTCGGCCAGCAAGATTAGCCTTAGAAACCCCGGCCGGTACCGGGAAAGCGCAGCTGCGGAATTCCTGCAAGGCGGCGTCTGCCGGCCGGTAGACCTGCCGGTCATAATAGAAATTTGTAGCGACGGAGAGATACCCATCGGTGGCCCATTGATAAGGAGGCTTGACTATTTTGACGCGCAGATCCGGATAAACGCCGGCCGTCGGCGCGAAAGCAATATTCAATTGGGAATGGGCGACATACAGATGCGTAGCATCAATAATGCCGATCTCTCCCCAGGCGCAATGGTTGACATCGAAAACGCCCCCTCTCACGTCGATCAGGATAAAATCGCCATCCTCGGCATTACTCCAGTCCCCAGAGGCTTTGCTCAACGCAAATGAGGACGGGTCCCAGGTGTGTGCAATTGCGCTGCCGTTATAGCGAGTCACCGCCGCGCCGGCGTTAGCGTCCAGATCTCGCCATGCTCCCGTGGAAATATCCTTGAGCTGTGAGACAATACCTGTGATTAATCGCCCATATATTTTAGGCCTGGTCGCAACGATGGTTACCTGGGGTCCGCCGGAGAAGCTGTAATATCTGTCCGACGATTTACTATCTTCTATCCGCACCGACCAATTAGCCGGAGGCCCGGCATCCGCCGTTGCCGAGGTATCCACATAATGCGGCACTGCAAGCGGGGTCCTGTTTCCATCGGACCAAGCCGACCACCCGAAATTATTCTTTAGCCTGAAGGTGTAGTACCAGCGGATTGGAGTCGGACTGTCGTGAATGACATAGTTCGCACCGGTGTTATTTGCGAGCAAACCCGTCACAATCCAGGAATCGTCACCGTCATGGACGAGCGTTCCGCCTTCAGCTACTGAGCGTAGATCTTCTGTGCCCTCAACTATTCCGCTGACCTCATATTGTTGCGCGCGAAATTCCGTTTCCGTGATTCCCGTGGCATTCTTGGCGGCCTTTACATGGAAGGACACCGTCCCGCCATTTGCCTCAGCCGAGACGGTCAATTCCTCCGGAGGCCCGGACGGCAGTTCAGTCGCGATTCCCAGCGAAGCGAAAGGCGCAAAACCCCAGGGATAGAAATCCGTATCGGGAGCGTTTGCCGACACCGCTATCACAGTGATGACGCTATCGCTGTCCGTCGCTTCCTCTGGCTCGAAGGTGAATGAGGTTATGGTGCTATTGTATGTCCTGCCGGCATCCTTCAAAAGCTGACGCTGCGTAATA
>JAHFUH010000055.1 GCA_023265215.1 Acidobacteriota bacterium | reverse complement strand
CTCCGGTGACAACAATGTCGATTGAATTGGTGGGTTCATTACTGTCTTTGGATGCCATGAAGGCGGTATTCCTTGTAACGCCGCCTCCCTTTTTGTCATAGCGGGAAACAGGGACTACGGCACCCTGGCCCTGCTTCAGCCAGGTGGCATAAGGTTCTACTCCCGATTGGGCCTGTTTCAGTTGATTCGGATTTTGGGACCAGTACAACCAGCCCGGCGTCCCGGTATTTTCTGCGAGGTACTTGGTGAAGGCTTCTTTCGATGGATACTTGGACGCCACATCCGCCGCAACAATCGGGTCCAGAATGAGTGTGGCTTGCGTGGTGCCGAAGGAGAAGAAATGCTCCAGCCATCCCCTGATGACTTCGTGAATCGGCAACGGAGAGTACCATGCGATATCATTCATGCTCCAGCCGCTGAAGAGACTGACTACGCTGTCGGTTTTTTTGAATCCCTTTTGCACGTGCAGAGGATTCCAACCGGCAGGCAACCCATCTTCCGTTTCCGGGAAGCAAAGGTTTCCGTAATTAAGAGGATTCCCCTGGCTGCCCAGGTAGGTTTCTCCCGGCTTTCCCGAACCTCCGAGGTTTTTCGAGATCAGTGTCCAGCATCTGCCGATCGAGGAATTTGCGCGGCTGACGGGCCCCATCGCGCCGATCCCGGTGTTCATGCCGATTTCCTTGACCACGGGACCGTTTACCACCACCATTCTCGCGAAAGACGATGTGGAGCTGAACATCGATGTGAGTCCCTTGGACGCGATCGCAAGGATTGTTGGAAAATATTCGGGTTTTGCGCCCGCCATGACCGCATTGACCGCGACCATCTCAACCGTGTAATACCAGGCTTCATGCGGAGGGGATGGACGCATCTGGCCAACCCATTCGTCCGGCTTGCGGCTCGTTGCCTTCAGCATTTCCTTAACCTTCTGCTCGGTGGGCAGAATAACGGGGCTCCCATCCGTAAAGCCCTGCTCATGGAAATACTCCATTAGCTTTTCCGGGGTGTCGGGTGGCAATAGCCGTGGCCGCGGATCTCTCTTGAGAAATCCCGCTTTGCTGTCTTCTGCCGAGAGCTGCTTTGTCAAACCCGCATAAATTTCTTCCAGCATTGGCAGCCCGGTATTCGGATCGTTTCCTGCCACATACTGCCGGCACAGTTCGGCCGGCCTGTCCGTAATCGGGTGGGGAGTGTAGGTGATCCTCATGTTGGGAATTCCCTTTTTATAGGAAATCGTGGTAACGAGCTCCTTGAATCTCGCAGTAATCATGGGTACGGTGGGGACGCCCATTCTTTCAAGCGTTACAGCATGGCCGACGACCGCCGGCGAACAGCTGCTTCAGTGCCCCAGCAAAACAATAGCGCCCGCGCCCTTCTCTTTGACTTCCTTCCACAGGGCCGGATCATCATCCATGTAACCTGCAGCCTTGTCCCGAATCATCCAGGTTGTTTTGGGATACTTCGCTTTAAGCGCGGCCAAGAGCTCGTTAACAAACGGCTTTGTATTCGGATATTTAGTATCCACGATATAGATAGTCTTGCCGTCCAGCGTAGCCTGGCGCGGCGCCATTGGAATCTTGCGTATTTCGGGCTGAATGCCCCGCGGATTCATAACGGTTATTTTGGCTTCTTGGGCCGATGAGGATCCTACGATCAGGACCGACATCACCCAGGCAGCCAATGCAAACCAACCAGTTTTTCCCCTCATATGAACTCCTTTGCATGAAGCTTTCTATTTGGAACTCTCGCGTCTCACGGATGCCTTGCGTATCGTATAAGATACTATGTTTCCAATACTATACAGTCTAGATTGAGAAAGAATTAACGGTCAAGGAAAAATATTCCGAATGCCATTATGACGGCCTGCGCGGGCACTGCCCCTCGTGGTCCATTCCCCTGGCGGTGATCGGAGAATACGCATGATCGACAAGGGCGAAAAGCTATCCGCAGTAGATATGGCCGCCTCGCGATTAACATACATACGACGCCGTCCGACTGGAACCACACTTTGGGGCCGTCAAGAAATAATTTGATTGCTACCAGACTTCGGGAAAAGCCATGTTTGTGTAAATGTCTTCGAGGCGAGCTTTGTGACCTTTCTCCATTTTGGCCAATTCCAGAAACGTGTTCTTTTCCGCTGGATCTCCGGCGACCTGCGCAAGTTGAGTGTACAGTTGCATCGCATCCAACTCCTTGCGGATGGCAAGGATGATTCCATCAACCGGATTGAGATCCAAAGAGAGGGGAGGCGAGTCGAGCGTGTCGGCAATTTTGTAATCATTGGACTCTTCGACGTGAAGAGCGGCTGGACCCTTCTCGAGGATTCCCTGCAGAAACTCCCGATGCTTCAATTCATCGCCCGCAAGCTCTGCAAATATATCCTTCAGTGCGGCATCTTGAACTCTATCCGATACCGTTTTGTAAAAAGCATGCGCTTCCATTTCTCCTTCGATGGCTCGGGAAATTATCTGCCTGAAATCTTCTGGTTTCATTGGATTCTCCTTCCTGGTTCCGAAGCCTTGCAAATTGCTTTTGCCTCATACAACAGCATCTCTGGTTGCGCGGCTTCTGAAAGATCCCGCTGCATTCTCGGAAGCGGGGAGAAGCAAGGAACAGGCGGCCAGATTTCCCGTGAAGGTTATTCGGCCGCGAGCGAAATTTACTTTCCTTCCAGATCGCAGCGCAGGCAGCGCTCAGCCTCCGCGATTGCACTTTTCTCCGATAGCGACCGGCAAACCTCGCTGAATCCGGCTATCCGTTTAGATGCATCCAAAGCGGGTATGACGCACCGGTTACGAATAACGGGCTCTGAAGTTGCCGGGGGCGGAATATCAAAGGTCGGATCTTCATGGCGCTTGCGCTCTACTGCCGGATCCAAACCCGACAGGAACATATCAATGGAGATCGCGGCACGTTCCCCCTGTTCCATTGCACCGGTTACGGTGCCCGGTCCGGTGACCGCATCCCCGCCTGCAAAAACGCCCGCGATGGGTGTGGCCAGCGTAAGTGGATCCGCAACCACGTACCCCTTCCGGTTCACGACTGAATTGTCGCTAGTCCCAAGCCACCTTTGATCAATGGTTTGTCCGATAGCAGCAATAATGGTATCGGCCCGGACCACAGTTTCGCTACCCTCGATTGGAATGGGTTTACGGCGGCCTGAGGCATCGAAAGCGCCGAGCTGCATTTTCTGAACTCGCAGGCCTGTAACCTTGGTTTTGCCTTCTACCCGAATCGGCGCCGTCAACAGGAGGAGTTGAATTCCTTCCTCTTCAGCCTCGATTATTTCTTCCAGATGAGCAGGTATTTCTTCGCGCGTGCGCCGGTAAACAATGGATACCTTATCTGCACCCCGGCGCAGCGCTACGCGGGCTGCATCCATCGCCACATCTCCTCCCCCGATAACCAGAACTCGGCGGCCTGTGTGGAGCGCGTTGCCGGAGTTCGACTCGCGAAGATATGTCACACCGTCGAAGACGCCAGGAAGTTTCTCACCCTCGATTCCAAGTTTCATCCCGACATGCGCCCCTACGGCTGAGAAAACCGCTGCATATCCTGAGGACAGCAGAGATGGTACAGTAAGCCCATTGACACCTGCCGGTGAATTAAACTGCAGCTCGACACCATGGGCCTTTATGAAATCTATATCGTAATCAAGGGCCTTGCGGGGCAATCTGAAAGCCGGAATCCCGTAGCGCAGCATTCCTCCTGCTGCAGGCAATGCTTCAAAAATTTTGACCGTATGACCGCGACGCGCAAGGTGATAGGCAGCATTCAGGCCCGCAGGGCCGGAGCCGATAATGGCGACTCTTTTCCCGGTGGGACGGTCTTTGAAGATTCTAGGCGCAACATTTTCTTTCATCGCCCGATCGGAAACAAAACGTTTCAGATGCATGATGCTGATGGGCTCATCAATATCTCCTCGTTTGCAGCGCGATTCACAGGGATGGTGGCAGACACGCCCGCATACTGCTTCAAGAGGATTGCGTTGCCGTACCAGGTGGAAGGCGTCTTCGAAACGGCCGGCGGCAATTAAAGAAACATAACCGGCAGCATCTACATTAATTGGACATGTATGCTCGCAGGGCGCCTTCATCAGCTTTTCGCAAACCGCTGCAGGGCATTGTTTTTTCTGAATATGGGCAACGTACTCGTCATAGAAATAGCGAAGAGTCGAAAGAACGGGATTGGGCGCTGTCTGGCCCAGGCCGCACAAGGATGTATTTTTGATCCAGGCGCCAAGCTCTTCCAGCTTGGTAATGTCGTCCATCGTTCCCTTTCCCGCACAGATGTTGTTGAGGATCTCCAGCATGCGCCTGGTGCCCAGGCGGCAGGGAACACACTTACCGCAGGACTCGGATTGCGTAAAGGTGAGGAAAAACCGCGCCGTATCCACCATACAGGTCGTTTCATCCAGCACGATCAAACCGCCGGAGCCCATCATGGACCCAATCTGACTCAGCGACTCATAATCAATCGAAAGATCGAGATATTGCGCTGGAATGCAGCCGCCGGAGGGCCCGCCCATTTGTGCCGCTTTAAAACGACGTTCATTGAGAATGCCGCCGCCTATATTGTAGATAACTTCGCGCAGCGTGGCGCCGATCGGAACCTCTACGAGACCGGTGTTCTTGACCTTGCCGGTAAGAGAGAATATTTTTGTACCTTTGCTGCGCTCGGTCCCGAGTTTGGCGTACTCATCCGCCCCCTTACCGATTACGATTGGTATGTTGGCATAGGTCTCAACGTTATTGATATTGGTTGGCTTGCCGTATAGACCTTCTACAGCTGGGAACGGCGGCCGAGGCCGGGGAGTTCCTCGCTTTCCTTCAATGGAGGCCAACAACGCCGTTTCTTCTCCGCACACAAACGCGCCGGCACCTTCTTTGATCTTCAGGTGAAAATTGAATCCAGTGCCGAGGATGTTATCCCCCAACAGTCCGGCCTCTTCACAATCAACGATCGCTTTAGCCAGATGTTTCACCGCAAAGGGATATTCGGCGCGAACATAGGCATAGCCCTCATCAGCCCCGATTGCGTAGGCCGCGATCGCCATGCCTTCCACAACCATATGAGTATTGCCTTCCAGCACGGATCGATCCATGAATGCGCCAGGGTCTCCTTCATCGGCATTGCAGACGACATATTTTTTTTCGCCACAGGAATTTTTGGCAAAGCGCCATTTGCGGCCGGCAGGAAAACCGGCGCCGCCCCGCCCTCTCAGACCGGAACGTTCCACTTCGCTTATCACCTGGTCGGGATTCATGGCGCCAAGGACTTTAGCAAGCGCCGAATAACCGCCTGTGGTGATGTAGTCTTCAAGATCAGTGGGGTCAACCCACCCGTTTTGCCGCATTACCACGCGGTGCTGTCTGGCATAGAAAGGAATGTCCTCATTGTAAACGATCTGCTTTCCGGATATTGGATCTGCGTAGAGTAGTCGTGAGACCACTTCACCCTTACAGACAGTCTGGGCGATTACCTCTGCGGCATCTTCTGGCTGAACCTTTGCGTAGAATATTTTTTGCGGGTAAATAACGCAAACCGGTCCCTGCTCACAAAAGCCGTGGCAACCGGTCATTTTGACATGGACCTTTCCCGTCAGCTTCTGTTTCTCGATCTCGGCAACAAAAGCATCGCGGACATCCAGCGAGCCCGAAGAGGCGCACCCGGTACCACCACATAGGGTGATGATCGGACGGGCAGGATCGCAAGCTTTTTCCAGCCTGCGTGACAGGGTTGTAAATTCCTTAATAGAACCAAGTCGTTTCATCGAGAACTCCCCGCTTAAAGCTTTTCCAGTATAGTGACGGCTTTTTTGGGTGTCACCTTTCCCGCATATTTCTGCCCTACCACGATAACTGGAGCGAGAGCGCACGCACCCAGGCAGGCGACTGTTTCAAATGTATATTTCATATCAGGCGTGGTTTCGCCGTCCTCTACGCCGAGATATTGCTTGATTGCACTGATCACATTCTTTCCGCCTCGCACGTGGCAGGCTGTCCCGCGGCAGGCCGTGATTCGGTTTTTACCCGCGGGTTCAAACCGGAACTGGTTGTAAAAGGTTGCCACACCGTAAACCTTACCGGACGGAACACGCAGATGGTCCGCGATGGCATGAATGGCTTCCATTGGAAGATAGCCTTCCGAATTTTGAATGGCCTGGAGGATCGGGATCAGTTTGTCGGCAGCTGCGTTGGGAAACTGGGCCAAAATTTCATTTATTGAATCGGACATTATTTCTCTCCGCTTTCTTTCGGATCGTCAGGGCCTTGCCTGTCTGCGCGGCACAAGTGTTGAGCCGAGCGGTTCACCATCCGCGGCCTTTTCGAGGTGGATAGCACAGACCTTATACTCAGCGGTTTTCGAGATTGGATCGAAGGCGTCAATCGTTAATTCGTTGGCACACGCTTTGGCGAAATGGAAACTCGTCCAGCAAAGGCCCTCTGGAGAGCGGTCGATGACCCAGGCCCTCAGCGTAATAGTACCACGGCGGGAAGATGCCCGGACCCAGTCGCCGGTTTTTATACCAAGCCGGGCTGCATCAACCGGGCTGATTTCGATCAGTTCCTCGCCGAAAAGATCGTCCATTCCCAGGCTATTGTGGGTTTGGGTGCCGGTATGGTAATGCCAGAGACGCCGTCCGGTGGACAGCCAGAAGGGGTAATCCGAATCGGGAGTTTCGGCAGGGGGGCTATATTCAATTGCGGCAAAAAGGCCTTTGCCCCTGGTGAAGCTCCCCCCGACGTGCAGGAAGGGTGTTCCCGGATGGCTGGTGGTGGGGCAGGGCCATTGCAATCCGATTGTTTCAATGCGTTCCCTGGTAATTCCGTTGAAACCGGGTGAAAGAGAACGCATTTCTTCCCAGACGTCATTGGACGTCTCAAACTTCATATCCACGCCCATGCGCTTCCCCAGCTCGTTCATAATCCACCAGTGAGAGCGAGCATCGCCCTGTGGTTTGACCGCCGCACGCACCCGCTGCATACGTCTTTCCGTGTTACTGAAGGTTCCATCTTCTTCTCCCCAGGCACGATCCGGGAAAATCACGTCGGCATAGGGAGCGGTTTCGTTATAGAAGATTTCGGAAAGAACGATAAACTCGCAAGCTTCCATACATCGGATGGTATGGGCCATATGCGGTTCCGTTTGTATCACGTTTTCGCCCGCAATCAGGAGAGCTTTAACACTGCCATGCAGAGCGTCGGCAAACATTTCCGTCATGGTAATTCCGGGTTTGGGGCTCAGCCCGGTAACGTTCCAGGCCTTCTCAAATTTCCTGCGGGCGTTGGAATCGTCCACGCGCTGATAACCGCAGAAGACATTGGGAAGAGCGCCCATGTCGCAGCTGCCCTGCACATTATTCTGGCCGCGCAGCGGATTCAGCCCTCCGGCATAAAAACCCATATTGCCGAGAAGCATCTGAAGATTGGCAAGGCTGCGTACGTTATCAACCCCGCAAATGTGCTCGGTGATGCCCAGCGTGTAAACGACCGACGCCGGATGTATTTCGTGAAGTATCCGGGCAACCTCGCGGATGGTCTCTACAGAAACACCTGTGATTTCCGAAGTGCGTTCAAGCGTGTATCCTTCAACCGTCTTCCGAAGCTCTTCGAATCCCTCTGTGAATTTTTCGACATAAACCTTATCGTGCCACTCGTTGGCTATGATTTCGCGCATCAAGCCATTGATATATGCCACGTCGGAACCTGGATTAATCTGGACATAGTGGCTGGCCCATTGGCACAGGTCTATCCGGCGCGGATCATTGACGATCATGGTGGCGCCGTTTCGGACCGCACGTTTGATATAGTAGGAAATGACAGGATGCGCTTCGGTGGTATTGGACCCGATCACAAAAAGCAGTTTGGCATATTCCAGTTCCTGGATGGAATTGGTCATCGCCCCTGAGCCGAACGATGTCGCCAGACCGGCGACGGTAGGGGCATGTCAAGTACGAGCGCAGTTATCGACATTGTTCGTGCCGATAACTGCGCGAGAAAACTTCATTGTGGCATAGGCATTTTCGTTCGTGGAGCGCGAGGAGGCGATGAATCCGAATGCATCCGCTCCGTGCTTTTCCTTTATTTCCTTGAAACGGCGGGCGGTGTAATCCAGAGCCTCATCCCAGGAGACCTCCACATGCTTGCCGTCCTTTTTAATAAGCGGCTTGGTAAGCCGCTTCGGGCTTTCAGTGAACTCATAAGCGAAGCGTCCTTTGACGCAAAGCATTCCGTCATTGGGAGGAACTTCGCGGCCGGAAATGCGCACAATCCGATTCGCCGCCCGGTCAACATGCAGGATAACCTGACAGCCGACTCCACAATAGGGGCACGTGGAGTTTACTTTTTCCAGTTCCCACTCCCGGCCTTTGCCCGCAGACTTCTTTTCCGTAATGGCGCCCGTCGGGCAGAGTTGCAGGCATTCGCCGCACTGAACGCAGGAGGATTCAGCCATCGGAACGGCTGTATCGCAAACGATTTTTGTCCTATAGCCGCGCTGCGAGAAAGTTAGAACATCATTCCCGACGATTTCATTGCAGGCAATAATGCAGCGACCGCAGACAATGCATTTGTTCGGGTCCATGACGATCATCGCCGAGCTGTCGTCGAGGAGCTGCGCGGGTTCGCTGACGACCGGGTATTCGCGAATTCCGAGGCGGTAGGCCACATCCTGCAATTCGCAGCGGCCATTGGCTTCACAAGCAATGCAGTCGTGGTGACCGTCGTATAACAGGTTCTCCACAGTCATGCGACGTGCGGTCTTTACAATTTCAGTATCGGTGCGCACTGTTATGCCGCTGCCGGCTAAGACCGAGCAAGCTGTCTGAAGCCCCCTGGTCCCTTCGATTTCCACAATGCACAGACGGCAACGGCTGGAAGGGCCGATACGGGGATGCCAACAGAGAGTTGGGATATAAATGCCATTTTCTCGGGCTACGTCGAGTACAGTCTGCCCCGCACGGAAAGGCACGTTCCTGCCATCAATCGTTAGTTCCATACAGTCTCCACGAAGAAAGCCTATCAACCACTGGCGGAATAGCCACCAAGGTTGCGGGTAATTTTTTAACCGATAGTAGTAAGGATAAGCAAGTCATTTTCAATCTCTCGTGGAAGAGGCTATAAAACAGGACACGATTAACACGGAAAGAATGGACTGAACTCGGTCTTTTTATAAATCCGCTCTTCTGAACCCTTTTATCCTTATCCTGCATCAAATCAACGGTTATTTGTTCTTTTGCCTCCAGCTTTTCTCCAATAAATCGACCTCGGATTTTAAAGAAGCCTCAAAGGTATACGCAAGCTTGAAGATGTCAATTGCCCAAAGGGGAAGAATTAAATCAAGGGAATGGTTACGCCCATGGCCAGGAGCCTGTTCGCACTCCACAGCCATTTCCAAGGCTGCTACCCCGATACTCTTTCCCATCGCTCCGCCGTTTACAAGGTTCGAAGCGTACAAGCGACAAATCTGTACGGTTAGCGATGGTTACGATAAGAATGAAAAATAAAACTCCGGACAGGACTGGCTTAGGGCATGCCCTTAGGGCCTGCGCAGAAATAAATTCACATTCTGGCGCGAGCGCCGGGCGGGCAGATGCAAGGCGCCGCGACGCAGGCGATGCGGTGCCATCGTCGAGGAGCGGTAACGCCGCAGATGCCCGCCCACCGCCGCGCCCTTTCAGGCTGCAGCCCGCAGGCCCGCTGGCGTTGTTGCTCGCTCCTTACATGCAACCCGGCATGGCTGGTCCTTCGGACCCAGTTCTCGTCGCTCGCGCCTAGCCAGCGGGCCTGGGGGCTTGCAGCAGAATGTGAAGTTATTTCTGCGCAGGCCCTTAGTTGTCTTTTAAAATATTATCGTCATATTCCACTTCAAATCGCAGTTTGTGACGGGCTTCTTCTTGAGCAAGGCCAAGAAAAAGCTGCTGCAAATCGCCACCCGCCTGTGCCGCAAGATCCGAGTATAGCCTAAAAGCGGCTTTTTCATTTTTCATGGCAAGGATCAAGGATTGCTGATAATCAAGCTCACCCGCTACATCCACGTCTACCAGATAATCGCCGATTTTCAGGTCCGGCACTTTTGCTTTAACCTCCAGCAGATTCTTCTCTAAAAGGGTTTGGTTATTTCTAAGATTCTGAAGTTTGGCCTTATGGCCTCGTTCCTCGGCGGCAAACTGCTCAAAAACAATCTTCATCTGCGATCGATTTGTTTTTGCAGAAAGGTTCGTGTATAAATCCACCGCCTCCTGCTCTTTCTCGATTGCGAAATTCAAGACCTCGCTGACTTGCTTTTGATCCATAAAACCGCCCCCTCCCCCTCAGGAAATGCCTTTTCAGCTATTTTATTACCTTGTTGTCCTTGGTTTTTCAATGCCTGATATCGGACACTCTCTCACAAGTCCATGAGCATAGTCAAAGCCTGGCCAGCCGGGCACTCAAGGAGTACGAATGCTTGTCATCCTCAGGCTGATCGGTGCTGCCGGCATTTCTTGAAGAATCGGGGTTGAATAGGCAATTGTGTATTCGCCGAAATGAACAACGCTGCTGGCTTGCGAGTATCCTATCAGGAAGAATCCGCTGTCTCCCCAGCCGCGGCCCCAGCTGTTCTTTACTTTGAAGTAGCCGCCGTCGGCGCGTGTTGAATCATCCGTGTAGCCGACAATCAAGACCGCATGTCCGCCCTGATACGACCCGCTGGAGTACTCATAGACTCCGCCTCTATAGGAATAGAAATCGCCGTACACATCCATAGTGGTGACAAGCGGACCGTGGGTCGATAAAGCGTTTTTAATGGCCACAAGATTGATTAAAGTTGTGCAAACGTAAGACCATGAAATGATCCTGCCTGCATCGGCGGCCCATCCGGTTTGCGCGCTCGTGCAGGAATTATCTTTCGCAGTATAGGGGAAATAGGGTTCGTGCGGTAAACCGGTGGAGCGAATGTAATTGGATGCCGAACCAATGGATCCGCCCTGCTCGCAATTTCCTGCACCACTGCAGGAAATAAGGATCTGCTCTGCGCGGTTATCCTCTGTGAGAGAGAGATTGTTCAACAGCAAAAAATTCGATTCCAGCGCGGCGGTTGTCGCAAAAGCCCAGCAGCTTCCACAACTGCCCTGGTCTCTGACAGGCGTGACAAAGGGAGTCCAATCTACCGATGGAGAAAGGCCGGTAAGCGGTTCCTGGCCAGAGAGCGGCGAAAGCAAGTTATCCTGCGCGGTTGCCGACTGCTTGATCAGACCAAAGCGTCGCCTTCTTTCTTTATCCGGCAATACAGAGATTGAAGTTTCACCGGCGATCCATTTCTGGTTCTTTGCCTTGATGTTGCTCTGAATCTCGGAAATCAACTGACAAAAGAGGGGCGTGCCGGCGGTGAGCCAAACGACGATTGCAAATGACGAAAAAGCTTTTCTAGCCCGCATCGGTATTCTCCATGTTTGCGGTGTTCTCGAATGTAGCCTCCTCTGGGGTTTAAAACAGTGACCGGAATCACTAGTTCTAAGGTTTTGAATACAGATTCCTGGAATCTCTATAAAACTGTCATACTATAAGGAAGATGCTATCCCCCGATTGGAATTGGAAAACAAGCATGAAGCTCGAAGAATATCAAAGGAACGACAAGAAGCCATCGGAAGCACGCATCCGTATCTGTTCCCGCATTTGTGAAACAAATCCCGATACAGGAGTCGGGGAATGAAGTTATGGGTCTTGTCATCGACTCGGAAGCCGGATTGATTTTCCGGCAATGCGCCGCTGCGCTTCTCGTCGCTCATTTCCTTCACGGTCTTAACGCCGGCGAGGGTCTTGGAACTCTGCAGCGCCTTCAGGTCAGCGTCGTAGTATCGAACCAGGGATAGCCGGCTTGGGTATATTGCTTCATCGCAGGAGGCATGGTTGGCGGATTCTGGCCCGTGATCCCCTGCCAGGCAGTCGAGTTAACAAGGTGAATGAAGCAGTGGCTTCCGTGCTCGGGGTCCCAGTCATGAATCGAGAAGCGGTCTTCGTAGATTTCCTGGCGCATCCGTCCGCCCGGCGCTCGCGCCAAAATGCCAAGTAATTCTTGCGCATGCCCATAAAAAAGAAATTGGGTGAAATCCGATGGAATCTGGCTCTAATGACGGCAGCGGATTGTTCCGATCGATATATTTATGGCGAGAATAGTCTCGGCTTATAACTGCCCTAACTGCGGCGCGTCCGTTTCGCCGGACAGCCCGTCCAGTTGCGCGTATTGCGGTTCTGCAATAACAGTACGGGTATGCCCATCGTGTTTTGGAGCGATTGCTGTCGGGATGAGGAATTGCCCTTCCTGCGGAGCGGAAGTTTTGGAAACTTCTCCCGGTTCAATAAGCGCGCTTCAATGCCCACGCTGTGAAACCCAGCTTGGATCGGGACATGCGGGGAATAATGCGCTTCATGAATGCACACGCTGCGGAGGCTTGTGGCTCGACAAGAACACCTTCCAGGAAATTTGCATTCGCGAGGAAGCTCAAGAAGCCGTCCTCGGATATCAAATGCGCAGCACTGCGGTTGTGCCTGATATTGTTTCCAAGCCCCGGCGGGCTTACATCCCTTGTCCGGAGTGCAAGAAATTGATGAACACGAAAAATTTCTCCGGCTGCTCCGGCATTGTTCTGGACGGGTGCCGCGAGCATGGAAACTGGTTTGATAGGGGCGAACTGCAGAAAATCATCACGTTCATCAAAAACGGCGGTCTCCGGAAGGCGCGGGAGCGGGAATTAGAAGAGCTCCAGGAGCGCCGACTCGGTATCGAGGCTTTGAAACTCAGAAACCTAGAGTGATCCTATAAAAAGATATTTGAAATTTAGAATTTCGAACAAGGAATTTCGAACCGCAGAAATGAAGACACTTCGAAATTCAATGGTTCTTGTTCGATATTCTGCGGTTCAAAAACACTATCGATCAAATTGTTGACCTTCCGTTCGAAATTCCCTTTTTAAAACTATTTTTTAAGTATAAATTGTCTGGACATGGATGTCATATTTCTATCTCGCCTGCAATTTGCCGTCACCATCATGTTCCATTACATGTTTCCTCCTTTGGCAATAGGGATGGGTGCCTTTCTTGTATTCCTGGAGGCACGCTTCCTGAAAACCAAGGATCCGCAATTTGAAGCGGCGACGAAATTCTGGACGAAGGTTTTCGCTCTTAATTTCGCGATCGGGGTAGCTTCCGGGATCGTAATGGAATTCCAGTTTGGAACCAACTGGGCGACTTACTCGAGGTATGTTGGGGATGTGTTCGGAGCCGCATTGGCGGCCGAGGGCATCTTTGCCTTCTTCCTCGAATCGGGGTTCCTGGCCCTTCTGGTTTTTGGATGGGACAAAGTATCGCCTCGTGTGCATTTCTTTTCGACCGTGATGGTCGCACTTGGATCCATCTTCTCCGCCATCTGGATTGTCGTGGCAATTTCCTGGCAGCAAACCCCCGCAGGATTTGTGATCCGCGACACCCAGAGCCCCGCGGGCATTGTTAAAAGAGCGGAGCTGACGGATTTCTGGAGAGTGGTTTTTAATCCATCCGCCATGGACAGGCTTGTCCACGTGTTGATCGGGGCTTTTATTCTAGGCTCCTTTTTTATCCTGAGCGTTTCCGCCTATTATCTGCTGAAGAACAGGCATGTCGATTTCGCGCGCAAATCATTCACAACCGCTCTGATCGTAGCGGCGATCGCCTCGATTGCCGTTCTTTTTTCCGGCGATTCACAAGGCCGGGTGGTATCCCGGTATCAGCCGGCAAAACTCGCAGCGCTGGAAGGCATTTATAAAACAACAAATGCTGGAGCGCCGATTCACGTTTTCGGCATCCCGGATCAGGCATCCAAGACCGTCCGGTATAATATCGAGATTCCCGGTCTGTTAAGCTTTTTGGTTCACAGGGACTTCAATAAGCCTGTGCCTGGCCTGGACAAGTTCGAACCCGATATACCGCCGGTCGCACTCCCGTTCTATTCTTTTCACATCATGGTTGCGCTGGGCAGCTATTTTATCCTTCTGACGCTTTTCGCACTTTGGCTGCACGCCAGAGGCAAGCTATTTGAGAAGAGATGGCTTCTCTGGGTTTTCGTCTTTTCGGTTATAGGACCTTTTATCGCCAATGAACTCGGATGGGTGGCGGCCGAAGTCGGAAGGCAGCCGTGGATAGTTTACAACCTGCTGCGGACAAGCGAAGCCGTTTCACGAAATCTCCCGGCTTCCACTGTGGCCGGATCCATCGCGATGTTTGGAGTGATTTACGCACTCCTGTTTGCCGTCTGGATTTTCCTGCTTAACGACAAGATTCAAAAAGGCCCGGAGCCGGTCTCTCCGCCGAAGGAAACATCCCGGGGCCAAATTCTGGATGTCGCATCACGCTATCCCGGCCATCTGGACTCCATGACCAAAGCGAAAGATAAAGAAATTTAGCGACGGCAATCGAGGATGCAGACGGAGCGCGGGCATCTCGCCCGCATGAACATGGAAAAGCCCAAAAAATTGCGGGCGGAACGCCCGCGCTCCAAGGGAGTTTATCTGTGGATTTGAACCTGCTGTGGTTTGTTCTTCTGGGTGTTCTTCTTGCCGGGTACGCTATCCTGGATGGGTTCGACCTGGGAGTCGGGATTATTCACCTGATTGCCCGCAACAATGAGGAGCGCCGGATCATGATCAATTCCATCGGGCCCCTTTGGGACGGAAACGAGGTCTGGCTGGTTACATTCGGCGGCGCAATGTTCGCGGCTTTCCCCAACGCATATGCCACGATTTTTTCGGGCTTCTACGTGGCTTTCATGGTTTTGCTGTTTGCCCTTATCTTCCGGGCGGTATCGATCGAGTTCCGAAGCAAGCGTGAATCGCAGGCGTGGAAAACATTTTGGGACTGGTCGTTCTTCGGGGCAAGCGCCCTGGCGACATTTCTGTTCGGCGTGGCTGCCGGAAATGCTTTGATCGGAATTCCTGTAAATGCGGAGGGATCTTTTGCCGGCTCATTTTTTGATCTTGTCCGGCCGTTCCCGGTTCTAATCGGCCTGATGACAGTCTCGTTCGCCGCGATGCACGGGTCTATTTACCTGTATCTGAAAACTGAAGGGAAAATGCAGGAACTGGTCCATCCCTGGATGTGGCGATCTTTCGGTTTCAGCCTGGTTTTCTACATGCTTTCGACGGTTTTTCTTCTCTCCATCATGCCTCAGGCAGTCCGGAATTTCCACACACACAGCTGGTCCTGGATTTTTGTCGTGCTGTCCATTCTGGCTTTTGCCAACATACCACGGGCGATTTTTCTGGGACGGCCTTTTTATGCTTTCATTTCCTCTTCTTGGACTATTCTGTCTCTTGTTTTCCTGTTCAGCTTCACCCTCTATCCGAACCTGGTCGTTTCATCACTGTCTCCGGACTACAGCCTCAATATCTATAATGCAGCCTCTTCGCATAAGACATTGGGCATCATGGCCATAATCGCACTGATCGGCATGCCGTTTGTTCTTGCCTACACAGCCGCGATTTATTGGGCATTTCGAGGCAAAGTGGAAATTACTGAGCACAGCTATTAGGGAGTTTCCAGTTACCAATTCACCGGCATGGGCATTTCAGCTGAGAGCTGGTAACCTTAATTTGAAGTGGTTTTCCCCCAAGACATCCTCAAGCACAAGCATACGGAAAGGATCCGAATATGACCGAAAACATGCCGCTGAAAGTTGGACAGAAGGTCCCATCTTTTGAAATCGAAACTTATGATCCGGTTAATAGCGATTTCGGAAGTTTCGTTTTCGACAATGCGAAAGCAGATCAGCAATGGACAATTCTCTTCTTCTACCCCGCCGACTTTACTTTTGTGTGAGCCACCGAATTTGCTGCTCTGGCAGAGCAGTATGACCGCTTTAAAAAAATCGGCGCCGAGGTAGTCACGATAAGCACCGACTCAAAATTTGTGCACCTGGCCTGGCAACAGTCGGAACAAGAACTGGCAAAGGTTAAATACCCGATGGGTTCCGATCCCACCGGAAAAATCTCCCGGATGTTCGGCGTCTATGACGAGCAGACGGGAATGGCCCTTCGCGGAGCTTTCATCATTAATCCAGAGGGCGCGTTGCTGAATTCCGAAGTGAACTATTACAATCTGGGGCGAAACATAGACGAGCTGATGAGAAAATTCAAAGCGAATCTCTACATGGCCAGGAAAACCAATGAAGTCTGTCCTGCGAAATGGAAGGATGAAGGCGATAAGACCCTGACTCCCTCGG
>JAHFUH010000435.1 GCA_023265215.1 Acidobacteriota bacterium | reverse complement strand
CGGGACTCCTCGCATATTCAATTCCTAACCCCGGCACTGAAGTGCCGGGCTATTTTCATAGCGTCCCGCTGGGACGCATTTGCGGATCCGATCAAAATCTTCCGGATCAGGAGTCCTGAGGCTACGCAATTCTCGATTAGAGTTGGGAATTGCGTAGCCCCCTATTCCTGATTTTAATTTTCCGGGGGCGGCGAAAAAGAGGCTCGGAATTTGTCGATCTCATCCCTGTAGGTCGCAGCAATCTTTTCTATTCGTTCTTCCGGCCAATCCGGATCCCATCCCAAGCCCAGATCTTCGCCTACCAGGATTATATCGAAATCGACGGACGGCGGTTTTTTCGATAGGATCGTCGTAATATTGCAGATGCGCTGCGGCGAATCACAATCGCAGCATTCTCCCGTTGAAGCGCATGGAGTGTTCAATCCGAGGTATTTGGCATGATACGGCGCTATAACTTTCTGAGCGCGCTCCAGGGCTTCCTCAACATTCCGCACGATCTTGTTTGCGCCGACAAGCAGAACAACTTTCTTCACTCCAAAAAACATGCAGGCAACCCGGTTGCCCATTCCGTCGATGTTTATGAGTTTTCCGTCCAGCGTCACTGCATTTGTGGAAACAAGCAGCACATCCTTGCGATTTTTCCGCATCTCTTCAAATGAAAATTCCCCCGGCTTTGGAAAGTCGAGTCCCTTGTTCCCACGGTTCCTGAGCATGTCCCGGAGCCCGAGTTGTGCAACAGACATGGATCCCGCCATTTCGATTGAAGCATCCACGGGGATCCTGTCCAGGATGACGGGAATCGCATACTTCGCCGTTTCGACATATTCCACTTTGAAATTGTTGTTTCTTAATGCCTTTATAACGGTTTCTATATCGTTCTTTGCAGTCATTCCTACCCCTTTCCTAAGGCAGACGCGGCGAGATGCCGCGTCTACTTTACAGACTCTACCCCCCACGGCCACTCGCGGCGCACTTTTGCCCGAATGAAAAAGACGGCAGAGCCGATGATGAAAACTACTGCGGCAAATACCAGCGCTTTGTGGGCGGCTGTTCCGAGAATATAAAGCCAACCTAAAATAGAAATCAGTCCGGGCACGGGATAGAGCCACATGCGAAAAGGCCTCTTCATGTCAGGCGCGCGGAATCGCAAAACAAAAAGGCCCACCGCTTGAGGAAGATATTGAATCAAAACGCGGGTCGCGACCAGGCTTCCAATAACATCCGGCAGCCTGCCCAGGCTGAAGACTGAAGCAATAATGCCGAGCGTTATCAGCGAGATACTGGGAAAATTGCCGCGTGGATGAAGGCGCGCAAATACTTTGAAAAAATTGCCGTCGGCAGCTGCAGCGTATGGAATGCGGGAGTATCCCAGCAACAGAGAGAAAATAGACGAGAACGCGATCCACAGCATCAGCAGGGTCATAATCTGCGCTGCAAAACGCCCCTGAAGTCTTTCGATGTAAGCCGATGCAATGGATGTGCTTTCGCGCGCTTCACGCCAGGGTATAACGCTGAGGATTGACGAGCTCATCAGAATGTATAGCACTGCCACCACCGCTATTGAAAACAGGATTGCGCGCGGAATCACCTTTTCCGGCCGGCGGATTTCTTCGCCGAGATAGCAAACATTGTAGTAGCCGAAATAATCGTAGAGCGCATACAGAGTCGCGTGCCCCAGCCCCGCCCAGAACACCCAGTTCAATCGGAATGCATCGGGCGGATAATCAGTCAGCCGGGCAATGCTAAGATGCGGCAAACCTACGCCAACAATCCAAAAGCACCCAACCAGCACTCCTGCCAGCAGAATTACGGAAAGCTTTCCCAGCGCCGCTATCCGGCGATACAGAAGCACAACCAGGATCAATGGTATCGTGGCGGCCAGGATGCGAACGCCCCATGGAGAAAGCTGAGGCGCAAGGAAGTGACAGTAGTTGGCAAAACCGATGCTGCCGCTTGCCACCGACAACGGCGCGGAAAAAATTATTTGCCAGACAATAAGAAAAGAGAACCATCTCCCCGCGCCGGAAGGCCCAAAAGCTTGCCGAAGATAATGATAACTTCCGCCGGCTTTCGGCATGGCGGCGCCCAATTCAGACCAGACCAGGCCATCGCAGAATGCAAGCAAAGCGCCCACTATCCATCCGATCATGGCCTGTGGACCGCCCATTGTCGAAAGGAACAAAGGAATTGTGATAAACGGACCGATCCCGATCATATCGGTGATGGCAAGAGAGGTAGCCTGCACAAGCCCGAGGTCGCGGCGCAAGCCGGTCTTTTCAATAGCCATATTCACCTATCCCGTCTGCGGGCGTGGTTGCCGCGCCCGAAAATTTATTTCACCGTTTCTTTCGATATGTCCAGATCAGGAAAATTATGACAACAGCCAGAAAAATCCAGGCACTGATCCTCAGGTGGCGATGGACTTGATTCAGCACTTGCGACCATTGATCTCCAAAGAAATAGCCGAGGCCCATGAAAGTGGCCGACCAGATCAGCGCACCCGAGTAAGCGAAAATAGCAAATAAATGAGGCTCCAATTTGGATGTCCCGGCAATGACAGCCGTCAGATGACGAACGCCTGGAACGAAATATCCTATCAGCAGCGTCCAGGTCCCGAACCGATCAAACCAGGCGTGCACCCTGTCCATCTGCTGAGGCGTGATGTGAAAAAATCGTCCATAATGATGGACCAGAAAAAGCCCGAGGCTTCGGCCCAGGATGTAGCTGATTGTTATGCCGCACATGCTCCCGAGAACTGCGGAAGCATAGGCCGGAACGGCAAGCAGATGGTGTTTATAAATTGAATAGCCGGCAAAGGTCAGCAGCGTCTCGTCAGGAATCGGAAGACCGACAATCCCCAGCACAAGAAGAAGAAAAATCCCCGCGTAGCCGTATTGGGTTACTAAATGAGTAATAGTTTCCATGGAACCTTCAAAATATCACATAGGAACTATTCGACAAAATGTATCTCGTGGACGTTTTCGTGGTCGTGCATGTGGACGTAGTCAGATTGTTGAATCGAGGAAGAAAAGCCGCCCACGGTCGCGAACTCGGCAGTCGGAAAGCGCCGGCGCTCCCAGGGAATCCCGATATCGGTCAATAATATCGGATAAATAAAAAAACTTGACTGACATTATAAAGCACAAATGCGCTGGAGTTGTGCTGCTCAGTTGAATCTGAAGGCGAATTCTCCGAATTAATAATGATGCGAGCGGTCTGGAGCTCCCAAAAACCAGCTTCGGATTGGCGAAGCTCTGGCGGCCATCACAAATTCTATGGTCAAAACCTCGAATACCATGGTCGGCGCAACCGACACCGTTTTCTTTGCAGCCGGGACCGTGGTCTCCGACGTCGAGAAGATGGTGTTGTTCACGCACGCAATGGTCCCGATAAGGAAGACCTTGGTATTTGCGACGCACAATATCTTCTTGATCAGCAAGACCATTGTCCCGGTCTCAAACAGAATGGTCTCAGGCTTTGTTACCATGGTATTTGTTTCCCACCCAATGGTTCCCGTCTCAATTGCCATGGTAAATGTCTCAATTACCACGGTCTTTGCCTCAAATACCATGGTCGGAGACAGTGATCAAACTATTGAAAATACTAATCTTTCAGCATCGGTCGATTTTTACCATGGTATTTGTCGTTTTTACTATGGTGTTTGTCGCTTCGACCATGGTGTTTGTCGTTGCCACCACGGTCTTTGTGACTTTTACCATGGTCTTTATCACCCCGACCACAGTCTTTGCCATCTTGACCACGGTGTTTGTCGTTGCTACCAAGGTCTTTGTTTCTTTGACCATGGTATTCGCCACATTGACCATGGTATTTGTCGCTCCGACCACGGTCTTTGTCACCTTGACCACAGTCCTTGTCCTGCCGACCATAGCCCTTGCCTTTTCGACTCTGGTCTTTGGCGTCAAGATGTTCTTGAGCCTCAACCCATCTTTTCTCAGAGGCGGAACGCCTTCCCCGCAGCATTTGAGGCCGGATCAATTAGAAGTGCGAGCCAAAAGGCAAAGTCATCGAATAGGCGAGACGGCGAGAAGCCTAATGCCGCATAGTTTTATAATTTTGCCTTGGCCGCATATTGAGCCGCTACGCGGCTCAAATAATAAGTTAATGTTTATGGGGCGTTGCCCCAGGCTGATATGAATCGGGCCTTCGGCCCTTCATTTTCAAATTATCGGGGCCCTAACAGCCCGTGGTGAAAGCACAAAAGGCCGCGTTCCGAGCGCCGCGTGCGCAGATGCAAGCGGCGCGACGCAGGCGATGCGGGGACATCGTCGAGGAGCGCCAACGCGGCAGATGCCCACGCGCCGCCGGAACCCAAAAAGCGCATGGGGCTTGCGGGGTCTGGGTCCGCGCAGCGGCCCAGCGCGATCTCTGCGTTGCTCGTCGTCAACGATATCCCAGCATCGCCTCCTCCTTGCGCCTTACGCTCGCCCCGCAAGCCCCATGCGCGCGGCCTTTTGTGCTTTCACCACGGGCTGCTCGTCTACTGGTTTGTTGTCTATCGTCCGTGTAAATTCGCCTCAAATGCGCCTGTAGCAGTATCATTAATTATTTTAGGGGGGAAGATATGGCCAACTCGACAGAACTCATGCATTCAATAAATCCTGCGACCGAAGAAATCATGCAGTCCTTTCCAGTCCACTCTGAAGAGCAGGTTGAGGAAAAGCTCCGCAAAGCGCAAAAGACCTTTTTGGAATGGCGCGACGTTCCCTATTCAAGAAAAACCAACCTGATGAAAAAAGCGGCTGAATATTTGCGCAAAAATAAAGCCCGGCTTGCGGGAATTATGACAAGTGAGATGGGCAAGCCGATTGCCGAATCAGAGGCGGAGGTGGAGAAATGCGCCTGGAATTGTGATTTCTACGCGGAGAACGCAGAATCGTTTCTTCAAGAGGAACAGCGAATATCAAATGCGAGCCAGAGCTATGTTCAATACACGCCTCTGGGCGTCATTCTTGCTGTCATGCCCTGGAACTACCATCTTTGGCAGGTATTTCGTTTTGCCGCACCGGCATTGATGGCCGGGAACACGGCTAT
>JAHFUH010000434.1 GCA_023265215.1 Acidobacteriota bacterium | reverse complement strand
CCAGGCACACCAAAAAAGCGATCAAGTAACATTCGAATATACAACCCGTATGTATTACGGGCAGCTATCCAACTCAGAAAAAGTCTAAGGCCTAAGTAAGGAGAAATCATGAAACAAGCCTTTGCGTGCTGTGTGATTGCTTTATTGTTATCGGTGTCCAGTATTTTTGCAGAAGAGAAGGAAACAAAAGTTGCATTAAAGGATCTGCCCCCGGCCGCTCAGAAGGCCGTTCAAAATCTGATCAAGGGTGCTGAATTGAAGGGCCTCTCCAAAGAGGAGGAGAATGGCAAAACTGTCTATGAAGTTGAAACTCTTAAGAATGGGAAAACGCGGAATGCCCTGATCGATGCCGGTGGAGCTATCCTGGAGATCGAAGAAAGCACTGATCTCAATGAGATCCCCGGGCCGGCAAAGATAGCCATAGAGAAAGCATCGGCCGGCGGGAAAATCACAAAAGTGGAAACGGTGACCAAGGGCGGCGCCACGACTTATGAAGCGGCCATTAAAAAGGCCGGGAAGAGTTCAGAGATCAAGTTGAAAGCCGATGGCTCAAAAATTAAGTAATCAGCAGGCAAATCGTGTAATGTACCCGTACGAAGGCAACCTTTGGCCATCTGAGAAACGGAGATTCGCATGCGCAAAAATATCAGCATTCTAGCTTTTGCATTGGCCTTTACAATATTGCCATCAAGCAGATCTTGGGCCGCTGACGGCCCCTATCGCTTAATCACCACCATCAAAGTCGGCAGCGAAGGAGGTTGGGATTATGCGTCGGTCGATTCCGCAGCTCGCAGGCTCTATGTCTCGCATGGGAACAAGGTCGTAGTTATCGATATGGACAAGAACACCGTTGTCGGCGAAATAACGGATACGCCCGGAGTGCATGGATTTGCAATTGCACCGGACCTCGGCCTGGGATTCTCAAGCAATGGCACGGAAAACAAGGCCAGCATTGTAGATCTCAAGACGCTGCAGACCAGGTCAAAGGTAGACACGGGGGCAAATCCCGACGCCATCCTTTACGATCCCGGACGGAAGGAAGTTTACACGTTCAATGGCCGTGGCCAGTCCGCCACGGTGTTTGAAGCCCAATCGGGGAAAGTGGTCGCTACCATTCCTCTGCCGGGCAAACCGGAGTTTGCCCAGGTGGATGTGGCAGCAGGTCGAATTTACAACAACATCGAGGACAAAAACGCCGTGGTTGTCATCGACACCAAGACGCACACGGTAGTGAACACCTGGCCTATTGCTCCGGGTGAAGGCGCTTCCGGAATGGCGTTCGATGTTGCAAATCACCGGCTTTTTTTGGGCGCAGAGAAACTGATGGTGATGATGGATAGTCTGTCCGGCAAAGTAGTGACCACTGTCCCAATTGGCCCTGGAGTTGACGCAAATTCATTCGATCCGGCAACCAAACTTGCGTTCGCATCCTGCGGCGGAGACGGAACAGTAACAATTGCGCGCGAGGACAGTCCCGACAAACTGACGGTGGTGCAGGTTCTCCAGACTGCCAGGGGTTCCCGGACAATGATTCTGGACCCCAAAACCCACAGGATCTACCTGGCGGCCGTGGAATATGAAGCACCCGCTGCTTCACAGACTCCTGCGCCGAAGTTTGCACGGCCTAAAACGGTTCCCGATTCCTTCAAGGTTCTTGTATACGGAACAGAGCCTTAGGTAAATGATATATCTACCTAAGTTTTCGGGGTCGGAGTCGAAAATGCAAAAAGACCACCCCGATACCGACTCCGACCCCGATTTTTGGTTTGCGCTGTTTTCTTGTATTATGCCTTTATATTTAATAAGAACCTTGATCGAGGAATTTCCATGCACATTCGATGCAATGCGCGGCTGTTGATTTCTATTGCGACCGTCTGCTGGTTTTGCGCCGCGCCTCTCCAGGCACAGCAGGCAGCCCTAACCATTGATCTAAAGAATGCTCTGGAGCGGGCTCGTTTGAACAGCCCGCAATTCCAATCCTCTTCCCTTGCTGTTGAAGCAGCCCGTATTGATCGATATCTTGCCAAGACAGCGTTTTTCCCAACTGCAAATTACTTCAATGAGTTTATCTATACCCAGGGGAATGGCACTCCTTCGGGCGTTTTTGTGTCAAACGACGGCATGCACATTTATAACAGCCAGGCGACTGTTCACCAGGAGATATACGCTCCGGCCAGAATGGCAGAATACCGGCGCTCGATCGCGGCTGAAGCAGTGGCCGCCGCAAAGAAGGACGTGGTATTGCGCGGAGTGGCCTCCACAGTTTTTCAAAATTACTACTCCATTGCGCTTGCCCAAAGACATCTCGCAAATTCACTGAAAAGCCTGGAAGAGGCGCGGCAGTTTTTGGACATTTCCCGGAAGCTGGAGCAGGGAGGCGAGGCAGCACACTCGGATGTGATCAAGGCTCAACTCACCTTGGATCAGCGCGATCGCGACACCCAGGAATCGCTTTTCTCAGTGGAAAAATTCAGGATCGCGCTGGCCGTCCTGATATTTCCCGACGCGATTCCGGAATTTGCGATCGTAGACGATCTCGACAACATAGGTCCTCTGGCGCCTTTCAGCCAGGTTGAAAGTATGGCCAGGGAAACAAACCCGGACCTGCGTGCCGCCCAGCAGTCGCTGCGCGAAGAACAATATGGAGTGGCCATCGCGCGAAGCGGGTATTATCCGACTTTTTCGTTCGACTATTTCTTCGGAATCAACAACAACCAGTTTGCCGCCCACGACGAAGAAGGCAATAACCGGCTCGGGTCCGTAGCACAGGCAACTTTGAACATCCCGGTGTTCAATTGGTGGACGACCAAAAGCAAAGTCCGGCAGGCTGAATTGAAACGTCAGCAGGCGCAGCTCGACGTTTCCCTGACTTTGAGGGAATTGAGCGCCGGTCTCCGCTCGTCTTATCTGGAAGCGCAGACTGCGCGGGCGCAATTGGATTCGCTCAACCATACTCTGGATCTCGCCAAGGAAAGCCTGCGGCTTACAACGATTCGATATGAGGCCGGGGAGGTAACGGTGCTCGAGGTTGTGGACGCCCAGGCAACCCTCGCGCAGGCTCGCAACAGCTGTGATGAAGGGCTGGCGCGCTATCGCCTGGCTCTCGCCAATATTCAGACACTTACAGGAAACTACTGATATGTTGAACTCCTGCCAGACTAAAATAAATGGAACTGTGGCAATCCTTTTTCTGCTGCTTTCATCGGCATGTTCAAAAAAAGAAGAAGAGGCGTCCGAAGCAGCGATCCCGGTGCAGACAATCACGGCACAAAAAATGCCGATCCGCCGGTTCATCCAGGCGCAGGCTATTTTATATGCGCGAGATCAGGCGAGTGTGACCCCGAAGGTCAGCGCACCGGTCAGCAGGTTTTATGTGAACCGCGGAGACCATGTCCGAAAAGGGCAAATGCTGGCCGAGCTTGAAAACCGGGACCTGGCAGCGGCTGTGGCGGAGGCCAAAGCCAATTACGAGCAGGCGGAAGCAAACCTTCGGAATACCGCCTCAGCGGCGATGCCTGATGAAGTCGCCAAGGCTCAAAGCGAAGTCCAATCCGGCAAGGAAGCTCTCGATGCTACTCAGAAAGCGTTCGAAAGCCGAAGGACGCTTTTTCAGCAGGGCGCCCTGCCCCGCAAGCTGCTCGACGACTCCCAAGTCACCTTAGCCCAGGCCCGCGGCCAATACGAAATTGCGCAAAAACACCAGGATTCGCTGATAAAAATAAGCAGGGAGGCGCAAATCAAATCTTCACAGTCGCAGGTTGAGGCTGCCAAAAGCCACCTGCAGGCAGCCGAGGCTCAGCTGCAATACACAAAAATCATCAGCCCTATTGATGGAATCGTCGCCGACCGGCCGTTGTATGAAGGCGAAACAGCGAGCCCGGGAACGCCACTGATGACGATCGTAAACATCTCCGACGTGATTGCGCGAACCAATTTGCCGGTGGATGAGCTTCGGTATGTAAAGCTCGGAGATAGCGCTGAAATCAAAACCTTCGATGCCTCGGCTGAAATTCAGGGAAAAGTAACGGTGGTCAGTCCTGCACTGAATCCCAACAGCACAACCGCGGAGGTATGGGTTCAGGCTTCAAATCGGGGCGAACGCTTGCATCCGGGCGCAACTGTCCAGGTCTCCATACTGGCATCGACGGTGCCGGATGCTTTGGTAATTCCTGCGGCGGCAATCCTTCCTTCCGCGGAAGGGCTCGCGGATTCCGTTCTGGTCGCAGGATCCGACTCGAAGGCGCACAAACACCAGGTGGAAATCGGAATCAAAGAAGGCGACACGGTTCAAATTCTCAAAGGCCTGGCCGCCGGAGACCAGGTAGTCACAGTAGGCGGGTTTGGCGTACAGGATGGCGCAAAGATACGAATTCAAAATGAGCCTGCGGGGAAGAGCGACCAGCATGATGAACCAAAAGATGAAAAGTGAAACAGATGCAGCAGAGCATTGGAGCGCCCGTCATTCCAAGTCGATCATTTTTCTGATCCTTACCGGCATTGGAGTCGGCATTTACCTGGCGTTTTCCATGCCGATTGCAGTTTTTCCATCGACGGATTTCCCGCGCATTATCGTGGGTGTTGACAACGGAGTCATGCCGATTGATCAAATGTTGGTCACTGTGACCCGCCCCATCGAACAAGCGGTCAACACCGTTCAGGGTCTGGAATCCATCCGTTCCGTCACCAGCCGCGGAACAGCGGAAGTCAATCTCTTTTTCGACTGGAATGTCGACATGTTCCAGACTCTCAACCTGGTCAACAGCGCTCTCGCGGAAACGCGCGCCTCTCTGCCGTTGACGGCCAGCGTGAGAGCCAACCGGCTGACATTCGCCGCCTTCCCAATCATGGGATACAGCCTTACTTCCGACACAATTCCACAGACGGCATTATGGGAGCTTGCTACTTATGACCTGATGCCGCGGCTTAACCGCTTGAGCGGCGTGTCTACTGTAGTTGTTCAGGGAGGACAGGAACCCGAATATGAGATTCGGCCGGATCCGGCAAAGCTGCTGAGGACTTCGGTCACAATTCCCAGCATCCTGGAAGCGATACGGCGAACGA
>JAHFUH010000004.1 GCA_023265215.1 Acidobacteriota bacterium | reverse complement strand
TGCGCTGGATCTCAATCCAGTCGCCCACATCATTGAACTTTGCACGCTGGTTTATCCGCAGAGATACGGAAAACCGAACCCCACTGCCCGTGGCATGACCGGGCCAACGGGCAAGGATGGGCAATCGACATGGGGCGGGCTGGCCGCTGAAGTTCTCTACTGGGGTGAATGGGTTTTCAACAAGGTTAAGGCTGAGATCGGCGATCTCTACCCACTCATTCCTGATCCCGAATTTCGGGGCAAGAAGACCATATTGCAGGCAGATTGGATAAAAGAACACTCCACGGGCGACGTGCCGCCAGGCTATCTTGTGCCAGTTGCCTATCTCTGGACGCGAACCGTCACCTGCAAGAATCCACCGTGCCGGGCGACTGTTCCGCTGGTTAAGCAATCCTGGCTCTGCAAGAAGCCGGGGCGCTACGTTGCACTAAAGATGATCGCACCAAAGGACAAGAAAAAAGTCCGCTTCGCGCTGGTCGAGGCCCATTCTGAGAGTCAATTGGGCTTCGACCCGTCTGGCTTCTCCAAGGGAGGCAACGCGACATGTCCGTTCTGCGGAGCGGTCGCCGATGACGACTATGTGAAACAAGAAGGCATAAGAAACTGTATTGGCGAGCAACTTATGGCCGTGGTAGCCGCACCTAGAGGACGTTCTGGCAAAGTTTACTTGGATAGCAGCCAAGTATCGTTTGAGGAAGTGTTGGATGGTCCGGATATTGCGAGGCGTCTCAAGGATCTTCAAGATCAAAAGGCATTATCGGTACCAGATGAGCCGATCATAGATGACGGTAAGGCAAGTTTCTGGTGCAATCTTTATGGAGTCGCTGAGTGGGGGCATATATTCTCGCCTCGGCAGAATCTTGCATTGCTGACCTTTTGCTCAGGAGTTCGAGACGCGATAGACCAGATGAGATTTGAAGGGCTGTCAACAGACCTCACGACAGTGAACGCAGCCTATCTCGGTTTGATGGTAAGTCGGATGGCTAACTTTTCATCATCCTTGTGCCTTTGGAACTCGACTGGCGGTCGTGGAGTCGTACATTCTTTCTCTCACCAAGCCGTGCCGCATACATGGGACTATCCAGAATCCAATCCACTTTATGAAGAGGCAGCGGGCTGGCCAGCGAGCATGGATGCATTCAAGGCCGTCACCAGTAATTTACCACCAGATCTCCCGGCTCATGTAGTTCGTGGAGATGCAAGATCGATTGCACTTGAAAAAGAGTCGATGGACGCGGTCGTTACCGATCCACCATACTATGACAATATTTCGTATGCTGACCTTTCTGATTTTTTCTACGTCTGGCTCAAAAGGGCAATTGGGACTGCATTCTCTGAACATTTTGCCGGTCGAGGAACGCCCAAGAAGCCTGAGATCGTATCTGATCACGCCAGACATAACGGAAACAAGAGTCTGGCAAGGTCGTGGTTCGAAGAACAACTTGGTCTTGCATTTTCTGCGGCACAGAGGGCGTTAAAGCCGGGAGGCATTCTTGCTTGTGTGTACGCTCACAAAACTACATTAGGTTGGACCACCCTGGTAGATGCTTTGCGACAGGCTGGATTCGAGGTTTCAGAAGCGTGGCCTTTGGCAACAGAGAGACCGGGTGGTATGAAAGTGGACAAAGCGATGCTTGCCTCCAGCATTTTTCTGATCGCCCGGAAACGAGCCGGTGCCGCAATCGGCAACTACGAGGATACAGTAAAACCCGAGCTGGAACGGATCGTGCGAGAGCGAGTAGGAACATTATGGGCCATGGGAATATCCGGTGCTGATCTGGTAATTGCTAGCGTTGGTGCAGGACTTCGGGCGTTTACACGATATGCGCGGGTCGAGTACTCCAATGGCGAAGATGTGCCCGCTGAACGGTTCTTGTCTGAGGTGGAGACCGTCGTTCTGGAAACCATCCTGGCTAGGTTATCGAAGGAAGTTGGCGGCAACGGCGGCAAGCACAGCTTGGCCGGGCTGGACCCGACCACGCGGTTCTACATTCTCTGGCGTTATACATATAGGGCAGCCGACCTGGACGCGGGAGAGGCTATTATCTTCGCCAATGGCACACACGTCGAACTTGACGGTTTCCATGGCTTGTCCACCGGCTCCCACAACCTGGTAGAAAAGAAGAAAGGCAAGTATCGCCTGCTGGATTTCTCTGAACGTGGTGATGATAAACACATAGGGCTGCCCGCAGACGATGGGCAATCAGCACCGCTGGTGGATGCTTTGCATCGCATGCTTTGGTTACTGGAGAAGCGCCCAACGCAGTTATCTGAGTTCCTCCGGGATTCTCAGGTCAACCGTGAGCAGCTCCGCCTCGTTGCCCAAGCTCTCGCCGGGCCAGCACTCAAAGGCGGGGAGTTGGCGGACGTTTCACCTTCTGCCGAACTCTCAGTCTTAGCCAAGCTCATGGCTAACTGGCAAAGCGTGGTCGAAGATGCAGCGATGACTGCAGGTGAGAAAGATGATCGCAAGATCGGCCAAAAACGGTTCGATATTTGAAAGGGAACCCGACAATGAGTACGACAACACTATTGAAACCGTGGGTTGAATCAGTAAGCCTCCATCCCGATGTCTTGGCCGAGAATTTCTCCGAGGATATTTTTGCGCTTGACCTCGGACCTTTGAGCGATGGCAATCCGCAGGTGCCTGCGGTATACCGTGACCCGGAGAACTTTTTCCGGTCGTCCTATCTCACCAACGGCCTGCGAGCCTTACTCCAGGATGTCCTGTCACGCCTCGAAGGCGGTGCTGGCAACCGTGTGCTGAAGCTGATGACTGCCTTCGGAGGGGGCAAATCGCACACGCTGGCAGCTCTTTACCATTCGGCGAGGAAGCGGGAGGCGCTGGATGTGATCACTGAAGGCAAGGCCATGCCGCGTCCTGGCCAGGCTCACACCGCCGTATTTGATGGCCAGTTCTTCAGCGCGGTCAACGGCAAAACCGTTCCCGGCACCAAAAATGTGATTAAGACGATGTGGGGCTGGATCGCATGGTCGCTTGGCGGAGAGCAGGGCTACGAGATCGTGCGCCAGGCCGATGAAGTTAGGGTTGCCCCCGGTGGTGATGACATTATCAAGTTTCTTGGCGAAAACCCAAATTTAATCCTCCTGGACGAGGTCTTGGAATACCTCATCAGTGCGGGAGGCATTAATGTGGGCGATACCACGCTCCGGGACGAGACAATCAATTTCGTAAAGAGGCTGACCACAGCAGTGGGGAACTGCCCCAAGACGGCCATGGTCATTTCCCTGCAATCCAGCAAGAGGGAGGCGCTGGAATACACGAATCTGCTCCAGACCTTGGATCATCTTGCTGCCCGCAAAGACCAGCGCCGGGAACCGGTTGAGGGCAACGAAATCCTGCTAGTTATTCAGCGGCGTCTACTCGGCAAGATGCCTGATGCTGCGGAGTCGATGCCTGCGGCTGTGGCCTACCAAGACATTGTCACGAAAATGCGCCGGGCTTATGCAAAGAGTGCTGCCGAGCAGCAGCAGGCGGAGCAAGAAGGCATTGAGCTGCGTGACCGTGTCCGGTCTTCCTATCCGTTCCACCCGGCGCTGATTGACCTGATGAGGGAGCGGTGGGCGGCCATCCCCGAATTCCAGCGCACCCGTGGTGCCCTTCGGTTTCTTGCTGCGTGTCTGCGGTCCGCGCACAAGGCTGGAACCAGCCGAGCGGTGCTTGGGCCAGGAGATGTGTCGATGCACGATCCTTCTGTGAGGCTGGCGTTCTTCAAAGAGGTCGGCCAGCAGGCGGACTTTCAGGCCGTCTTGGAGCACGACTTGATCGGCGCTAACGCCCGCGCTCGCCGTATCGATGAGCGCCGGGCGAAGGAATTCCCTGCTGAGGCCCTGAAACGCTCGGCTACACGGATTGCAACGGCGATACTGATGTATTCATTCGGCGGCAAGCGCCGTGAAGTGGCCACTGAAACCGAACTCCTTCCTCCCGGTATTAACGAGTCAGAGCTGCTGTCGGTATGCGTAGGTCCTGATCTGGACAGCACAACCGTCCAGGCGTGCCTTAAGGAGCTTAAAGACCAGTGCCTTTATCTGCACTTCGATGGTGTCCGCTACTGTTTCAAGAAAGATCCCAATGTAACGCTCCTGGTGGAACAGGAAGCCGACGCGGTTGCGCGAGACGAGAACCATGTGCGGGAAAAAATCAAAGAGATGTTGGAAACTCGATTGGCTGGGCACCGGGTTGAGATTTGGCCTACGAAGCCGGGGGAGATTCCCGACAAAGAACCGGCCTTTTTAATCGCCTACCTGCCATTGGATTTCGTCGCAGATACAAAGAGCGAGCAGCAGAAGATCGGTAAGGAATTACTGGAAAAATATGGCGATAAGCCGCGCCAGTTCCGTAATGGACTCGGATTGGCGATCCCAGCCAGCGACCAGATTGAAGGGTTACGTCGTGCCGTGCGTTACCTGTTGGCGATTGAACGTGTCAAAGCAAAGGCCAAGCAGCTCAACCTGACTGACGAGCAAAAAACTCAACTCAAGGAGAGAGAGTCTACCGAGAAAGGCGCGGCTGAGTCGGCCTTCCTGAAGCTCTACGCCGAAGTCTGGCTCCCCAAGGTTGAGGCCTCTGGGATCGAACTGGAGGCCGTAGCTGTGGGTGGCAAGCCATTGCAGGTAACGCTGAACGAAAAGAAGGAAGCACGCATACACGAACGCGTACTAGAGCTGCTGACTATCGTCACGCCACGTGTTTTCGATAAACTCACGCCTACCAAGATTGTCGAGCTCTTCAAGCTCGGCGAGGGTACGCCTCCAACCATGGGCAGCCGCACGGCGGAAATTGTCGCGGGATTCTACTCGTTCCTGGGTTTCACCAGGCTTATGAACAGCTCAGCGATACGCCGGGCCATCGTGCGCGGCGTTAAAGATGGTGTATTCGGCTATACGAGCGGAGCGGTTCCCACTCTTGGACCGGATTGTAAATATCAAGTCGCACCGACCAAAGTGCGGTTTGAGATGGACATTGCAGAGGATGAAATTGATCTGGAGTCGGGATTCATCATGTTGCCTCAGGCGATTCCGCAGCCCGCTCCGGTTATTCCAACACCTCCGGG
>JAHFUH010000433.1:1073-5082 GCA_023265215.1 Acidobacteriota bacterium | reverse complement strand
CGGGCCTATTCACTGGCGGCCCTTCGGGCCTCATTCGGCATCCTGAGCAATGAGGGGCCAATCCAAACCCACAGTGTCACGTGTGGGTAACAGTCAGCGCACAGCGGGGCGATTCGCCGTGCATCTCGGGGTCGGTATCGGTATCGGGGTCGGCCTTTGTGAATCGTTTTTTTGCGGCTCCAACTTCTCGTTACAATTCGCGTTAGGGTAACCCGCCGCCTAAGGCGGTGCGACTGAAAAAGGCTCTGCCGTTCCGGCGTGCATTTGCGCTCCGCCTTAGTACTGAATGGCTCAAATATGGCAACGAAAAAAATAACGCAAAGACGCAGAGGCGCAAAGGAGCAAATGATATGTTGCACAATGCGCCTGGCTCGCCGTTCCTTCCTCAATCAATGGTCATTTCAATTTGCTTTGCTTGGCGCCTTAGCGCCTTTGCGTTAAAAAAATACGTTGCCGTATTTATTAATTCATGTATTTGGGCTGTTCTGCCTCGCGCTTTCAGCGCTCAGATTCACCTATGCCATCTTGGGGGCTTCCTGATACCACCCGCTCAGCGGGTGGAGTGTTCATTTAGTTATATTCTTCTTTACGGAGTTGATGTTTCACAAAAGCCGACCCCGATACCGATACCGACCCCGACCCCGATCGATTTTAAGAATTAACCAGCATCTAAACTTTCCCTCTACAGAGAGATGGGACAACTATGGCAAGGATTGCCGCGATACTGTTTTTGTTTGTTCTCCCCGGGATTTGTTCAGGCCAGGAGAACTCTTCCCTCAAATTAAACCTCTATTCCCCCTACTGGAGCAGCCCTCACACCAGGACTGATGCGGTGTGGGCAACCGTAAAACCTCTCGGTTTTGTCGTCGGGGAGTTGGACGCCTGGTCGACGTCGCAGCAGATCAGGAGAGGATATGTAGAATCAAATCCAATGGACAACATGCTGATCCCGCGCAACGATCCCGCCCTGGGCAGCCGGTCCGCTCTGCAGCATGGGGAAAACTATGGGATCAACCTGGTGTTGCAGTTTGCCTACAACAAGTGCGGGTCGTCCAAGCTCTGCAAATGGACGGTGATTGGTGCGCGAGGATATTTCATCGGCCGCAGCGCCGCCAGCACCGCTCACAACCTCCGCCTTCCCTAGAAATCGTTTCCGATATTGTAACAAAGCGCGGCTGGCCGGTTGTTAAGGGTTCACGCAAAAATAAGTTCACATTCTGGCGCGAGCGCCGGGTGGGCAGATGCAAGGCGCCGCGACGCAGGCGATGTGGTTCATCGCCTAGGAGCGGCAACGCAGCAGATGCCCGCCCGGCGCCGCGCCCCGAAGGGCGGCCGACCCGCAGAATTGCAAGATCCTTTTGCAATTTAATGCCTATGGTCAAGCCTGAGAGTCGGCCGCAGAATGTGAAGTTATTATTGCGCGAGCCCTTAGGTTGTGCCTTATCGTGAGTCGCCTTAGAGCCTCGTGGGAAGTATTTTAAAGGAGACGGGCAGTCCCTTCGGTACAGACGAGAAATGGGAGGGGGCGCACCCTCATTATTTCACTCCAAAGAAAGCCCGCTAGGCTACACGTAGAGAAAGGCGCTCGGGTGCTTTATCCAATCCTTTCAGAAGCGTGAACTTGCCTTCCAAATCAATATCTAATTGCTCGGCTATCATCGCCTTAACAGCCACCTCATTTATCGGCTGCAATCTTTTCTTTTGCATGCGCTCCCATTTTAAAATAGCCGGCGCCGATAACCCCAGGATCCTGCCGAATTTTCCTAGTGACATGCCAAGGCATTTGCGTAAGAACTGGATTTCCGCACCCCTCAAAGGAATTCCATGCCGAATAATTTCCCGGGCAATTGCCTGTTCCACAACTGCGATGTCGACCTCTATTACGTCCCCATGTTTGGATCGGCGGATTGGGACATCTTCAAGGTAGATATAATCAAGGCCGCAGATTGGATAGTGAAGCATTTTTCTTATCTTTGCGTTCATAGCTTTAAAAAACGGTCACAATGACAACGGCATCATCAATGCCGCAAATTACTGTGAGGGAGTCCCCGTCGAGGTCTTGTCCTTGGATACGGTAAGTTCCGCTACCAGGCTGATAATTGAATTTGTTTGCAGTTCTGCCACAATTCTGTATGTCGGCCTTGGTAACAGATCTCTGCATCATTCGGCTGGCTGCGTGAACTGAAAGCAGAAAATTTCCCGCCTCCATTTCTTGAAGGATTATTTCAATGTCGGACATATTATTAACTAAGTTAATCAGCCTGTCAATCGCGGGCTTTCAGCGATAATGTTTCGCACAAGGTTGTTATATTTCAGAGAAAATCAGGAATAACTAATTCGAAGGTTTAAAGGATCACGTCTTGAAAATCTGAATTAAGGGCATGCGCAAGAATTACTTGGCATTTTGCTGCCGGCTCCCAGACCCGCCGGCTAGGCGCGAGCGACGAGAACTGGGTCCGAAGGCCCAGCCATGCCGGGCTGCATGTAAGGAGTGAGCAACAACGCCAGCGGGCCTGGGGGCCGCAGCCCGAAGGGGCGCGGCGGCGGGCGGGCATCTGCTTCGTTGCCACTCCTCGACGATGACACCGCATCGCCTGCGTCGCGTCGCCTTGCATCTGACCGCCCGGTGCTCGCGCCAAAATGGCAAGTAATTCTTGCGCATGCCCTAAGGCTCCAATAATGGCGTTAAGGGAATTTGTTCGGGATGCCGAATAAATTATTTATGAAAGCAATTTTATTGGCCGCAGGCTATGCAACACGACTGTATCCCTTAACACGGACTACTCCAAAGCCTCTGCTGCCGGTAGCAGGGCTGCCAACGATCGAGTATGTCCTGCGATCCATCGCGTCCATACACCTCGACAGGATTTATGTTGTCATCAATGAAAAATTCGCGGATGCATATAACCGATGGCTGGTCCAGCGCGGCCAGAATTTCAACGCCGGCATTACGCTCGTAAATGACGGGTCGACCGACGACAGCAACAAGCTGGGTGCAATCGGCGATCTTTACCTGGCAGTTGTTCAGGAGGGGATCGATGACGACATCCTGGTCATCGGCGCCGACAATCTCTTCAGCGAAGACCTGGGACCGTTCGGAGACTTCTGTCGCAAAAAATGCGCGCCGGTGCTCGGCGTTCGCGACATTGGCGACCTGGAGGCGATTAAAAAATACAGCAGCATCGAAACCGGCCACGACGGCCGCATCATTTCCTTTGAGGAGAAACCTGCGCAGCCCAGGAGCACCCTGGCGGGCACAGCCCTCTACTTCTATCCCAGGGCCACGCTGCCGTTGATTAAAAAATATGTCAGCGAAGGGAACAATCCGGACCAGCCGGGAAAGCTCGTGCAGTGGCTATATCCCCGCACTCCGTTCTACACCTGGACAGTGCCGGGCATCTGGATTGATATCGGGTCCAAGGAAACGCTGGATCAGGCCAGCCGGACAATGGAACAACTCAAAGGGGACGTGGAATACGCGAAGTGCGCGGATGAACGCGGATAAAAAACTAGACAAAAATATTTAAAATTTAGAATATCGAACAAGGAATTTCGAACCGCAGAAGTGAATCCACTTCGAAATTCAATATTTCTTGTTCGATATTCTGCGGTTCAAACACTCCTCCATGCAGCTTGGCTATACTCGATTTTCTTAAACTCATTTGATATGCGATTCTTGGAGTAAGTATCTAAATTTATTCCGCGTCCTTTAATACAGCTTCCCGCAAACTGCCCGGATTGATCGGCACGATCCCGACTTCGGCGCAGACAACTCCCGCAGCATAGTTCGCCAATGTGGCCGCTTCGAGCATCGTGGCACCGCCGGACAGCGCAATCGTCAGGGTTGAAATAACCGTGTCGCCCGCGCCGGAGACGTCCGCCACGGACCAGGCTTTTGTCGGAACAGTCAGTGCCTCTCCCGATTTCCGGAAAAGCGACATCCCTTCGGCTCCCAGGGTCAGAAGAACGGTTTCCGCATTCAGACGCTTCAAAATTTCCCGCCCTGCTG
>JAHFUH010000433.1:0-1063 GCA_023265215.1 Acidobacteriota bacterium | reverse complement strand
ACGCTTTCCACTGAATTGAGCCGCATTCCCAGCGCTTCCTCTGCTTCCTTCCTGTTGGGCTTGAAAACGGAGACGCCTGCATATTCGAAGAAATTATCGAATTTCGGGTCAACCGCAACCATTACGCCGTTGCGGCGTGCGAGTTCGATCACTTCACGGATCAGCGGCTTGACCAGCACTCCTTTGTTATAGTCCTCCAGGATGATGGCATCGAGCGAGCCGATCTGCTGCCCGATTGAATTCAGTAACTGCCCGGCGACATTTTCATCCACTTCCGATTTCGATTCGCGATCGATGCGGACCACGTGCTGGTGGTGAGCGATCACCCGCGTCTTGCAGGTTGTGGGGCGGGAAAGGTCGTCAAAGATGCCCTCTTCCGAAAATCCGGCCGAGCGCGCCAGTTCGCGGAAGAGCGTGCCGGCATCGTCCCGGCCGACGGTGCCGAACATCAGCGGGGTGCCGCCCAGAGACGCGATGTTGTGCGCGACGTTGGCGGCGCCGCCGAGCCGCGAGGCTTCCGATTCGATTTCGACGACGGGGACGGGCGCTTCCGGGGAGATGCGGGCGACTCTGCCCCAGTAGTAGCGGTCGACCATCAGGTCGCCGATGATTGCGATGCGCTTGCCTGAAAAGCCTGCGAACAGCGAATCGAGCCTCTGCCTGGTCATCACTTCCATTTTTCAGTTACTTCCTTTTCTGTGAAATCAGAGAGCAGGTAAAGAAACATTATATATGTGTTGATGCACAAAGAAGTCACAGATCTGATACTCAGCGCATTTTATCAGGTATACCGCGACCTTGGATTCGGATTCATCGAGCGGATCTATGAAATCGCGATGCTGATGACGGCACAGGACCTGGGCTCGAAGTTAGCCCGGCCTAAAATCATGGGCCGTTACGCGGCCTGGTCTCCAATTGATGAGAATTCAAAATATTTGGAGATGTAGTGTGGATTGATGGACTTGGTCGAATTCTGGATTGAGGATAACCGGCATTCAATCGCTAAAAAAATGGTGACGAGCTGGGAGAGGAATAATTGCTTATCCTTGAATTCCGGCCTGGG
>JAHFUH010000432.1 GCA_023265215.1 Acidobacteriota bacterium | reverse complement strand
GGTCTTGCGTAAAGTCGCACAATATGGTTGGACGCATGTCATAGCCAACCATGGCAACCCAGTCGTCTTTCCGGAGGGTTTTTGCAAAAGTATATACCGCATTGAATATTTCGTTTCGCAACTCGATAGTTATTATTTTGCTGTACTCAACCAGCACCACCACCGTAATATTCGCATCAATTGGAGCGAAATTCGTAATCTCCTGCTTGACGTTATCTTCATAGATGGTAAAGTTCTCAGGTTTCAATCCGGTGACGATATTTCCTTTCTTGTCCGTCACCAGGACTTGAAGCGATACTAGGTCGACTGATACTGAAATTGCGGTTTTTCCTCGGGGCCTGTCCTGATCTTCTTGCTTGCCTGAATCGGGGCTTTGCCGCCGGAGAGGAGGCTTGTCGCTCTTTGAGTCTTGCGCCCGAGCGGTTGCCGGTGAAAAACAATCCGCCCATCTAAGCGGATGAGTTGCCGCCAGCAAGGCTATGATGCTGAACGCCAATATTGCATTTATCATTCGAGTAAATTTCATGGCTGGCGCTCCAAGCCTCCGCTGTTGTAGAACTTGCTTGACGCTTGACTCCGCGAAATGGTAGCACATTTATTGAAAGGTCTCAAAGGAACGATCCTTGGACAATTTGATTTGACGTAAAAAAAATTCGAGTGATAATAATTGAAAAAGTCTGGGTCACCCGGAAGGCTTTTATTGGAGGTGGAATGTGAGCTACTGCCCGGAATGCGAAGCAGCTATCGAAGATGAGGAATTTGAAGATGTGGGAGAAGTAATCTCCTGCCCGGAATGCGGCGTGGAACTTGAAGTGATATCCATTGATCCCGTTGAGTTCGATCTTGCGCCCATCGATGACGAAGACGACGACGAATTCCACTTCGACGATAATGAGGATGAAGAGGAATGGGACGACGATGACGAGGAGTATGATGAAGATAAGGAAGAAGAGGAAGAATAGCTTTCTGGTTGGATCCGAAACCTCTTCCTGCATCCTACAGTCCGGTGCAAAATTGTTTTTCCCTATGAAAACGTAAGGCAGGTTTTTAGGTGTTGCAGCATATTCGTTTGCTTATTTTTGACCTGGATTATCTTGTTTTTGATTGTGCTATTTTAAAAGTAAAGGCGTTACGCCAGGGCCTGATATCATTGGCCGACGCTATTCCACAGAGTGTCCGGGTTCCGGATGTATCCGACGCGGAAGAGGGATTTAGCAATTACGGCTTTCGTTGGGCCAGATTTCTTGAAATAGGATTGAATGAAGAGACGCTGGAACATCTGCAGCAGGCATATCGCATCCATGAAGATCGCTTGATCGAAAGCGAAGTCGGCCGAGTGTATCCTGGGATTGAAGCCTTCATTACCAATTGCCGTCAGGAAAATACCGCAATAGCACTGGGCGCAGAAGCAAGCAGGGATTATCTCGTTGCTGTAAATGACCGGCACCAACTCGACAACCTCTTCCAAATAGCATTGTGCACGGAAGAATTCGGGATTGGAGAAGCGGATGAAATGTTTGGGGAGATCCTATACCAGGCAGAAGTGAATCCGAGCGAAACACTGGCGCTCGGAACCCGCTCCCATTATTTTCAGGCTGCCCACAATCAAGATATCCTGACAGTGGGCTGTGGGTGGGGAATTCGACAGCAGGACGGGCTGTCCGAAGCGGACCTGATAGCTCCAACCCTATTTGAACTGATGCCGACCATAAGAAAAGCGGACCACCTCGCCTCCCAATGCTCCCGCTAGGAATTAAAACGCCACGGATTTCACCGTTTGCTTTTTCAGTGAAATCCTTGGCATTTTATTATGAGATAGCACGATTTTCCTTTAATTTTGTTATTTCTTCCCGGCTGTAGCCAATCTCGATCAGCACCTCTTCCGTATGCTCTCCCAATCCCGGGGCTTTTCTCCTCCAGGATGCCGGGGTTTCGCTGAAATCCCAGGGGAATCCCATGGTTTTGAGGGGCCCGTACAGGGGATGTTCGATGTTGATGAGATAATTATTGGCCGTCAACTGCGGATCCTCGGCAACTTCACTGATGCTGTGAACCGGGGTAAAAATGCAGCCGTGTTCTTCAAGTATGTTCATCCACTCCTGCCTGGTTTTGCCGGCAAAGATATTGTCGAAAATGGCTACCAAATCCCTGCGGTTGGCCGAACGTGCGCTGAAGGTGGAAAATTTTGGGTCGTTTATCAAATTTTCGATTCCGAGAGCTCCGCAAACTTTGGCCCACCAGCGGTCGGGATCGAGGTGGGCAATGGCTATCCATTTATCATCTTTGCAGCGGTAATGATTGTAGAGAGCATTCCCTGCATTGGATCGTATGAATCGGGGGAATTCCTGTTGCAGCATGGCAGTGCCCGATATCAAGTGCCCCAGCATGGCGACAACACTGCCCATGAGGGAAGTATCAACCACCTGTCCTTTGCCGGTTCGTTCGCGGGCAAAGAGGGCCAGGCTCACTCCCCAGGCGCAAAGAAGGCCTCCCAATTCGTCGCCTAAGCCAGGCAGAATCATGCAGGGAGGTGTCTTGTCTTCCCCGGCTGCCATCATAAGGCCTGAACGAGCTATCCCGGTATAATCGAAAGACAAGCTGTTAGACAAAGGGCCTTTACGCCCCCATCCGGAAGACTGGGCAAAAATGAGTCGCGGGTTGCGGGCAAGAAGAGCTTCGGGGCCGATGCCGAGTCGAATGGGCGCTCCGATGCTCATATTGTTTAGGAACACGTCAGCCGAATCGATAAGCCTCAGAAAAACGTCCATTCCCTCTTGTTTTTTCATGTCCAGAATAATGCCTCGCTTGTTGCGATTGGCATGTTCAAAGTAGTAATTGAAGCCTTTCACCCCAAATTCTGCCTCAATTGTTTTGATGTGACGCCGGGCAGGGTCGCCTTCCTTCGGTTCAATTTTAATTACATCAGCTCCCAAGTCCCCTAGTCGCATGCCGGCTACGGGGCCTTGCTGGAACGTGGAGATTTCGATCACTTTGATGCCGGATAATGGGACTTTTGACATAAAGTTTCTCCAGAAGATCAAACACTATAAGCTTTATCAAACAGCCATTCTTTACCGAAAGTATTTTTCTTGTTACTTTGCCTGCCAATATACAAGAGCGGATCTCACCTCCGGCGGCCAGAAATAACAACCGCCTTGCAGCTTCAGCCGGTGCTTCAACAGTTCCTTCAAATAGGGTTCGTGCTCGGCAGCATTGTCCAGGCCAAGATATCGTTTCAGGTCCTTCAGCGCTTCTTGCAGGCTTGCACTTTTTCTCGGCTTCCAAAGGCCGGTATTCTCCATCAGCACATTTGCGTAAATACCCATCTGCAGAAGGATGTTAAAAGCGATAGTAAAATTCGGGCTGTCAAGAGGCTGACCCCAGATATGGCGCGCGGCTTCAGATCTGACGCCGTCCAGTGTGGGCGCGCGCAAAAGCAGGAAGCAGGTTTTTCTTGTTGTTTCAACCATGCGCCGGACAAATCCGGTCAAATCCGGATAGCCATACATGGAATGAGAGCAAAGGGAATAATCATGCGGTTCAACCTGGACGTCAGGCCATGAGCCCTGAACAATCGCAACATTGGCGATCCCTTCTTCCGCCAGACTGTTCCGCATCACGTTGATCATAGACGGTGAAGGTTCCACCGCCGTTACGTTTTTTGCCTTCCGTGCCAATAGGGCGGACCAGGCGCCGACTCCGGCTCCGATATCCAGCACTGTTGAATCGGGGCTGATTTGGGAAAGGATAAAATCACGGCTCGAATCCGGCTTGGACCATCGGCGTTTTACTCCCTCCTTGAATTCGAGCGCCTTTTTGCACCAGGCATCCTTTTCCTGTTCTGTTCCCGCGCGGCTTTTTTCATGACTTCTTGTCTTCATTTCGACCAACTCTTGCCAAAGGGCATTCCAGTTCGTGCTCTTTTCCATTTCTTTCACCGGTTCATTTTCAAGGGCAACATAAGCGTGACTGTGCATTATACTTGCTGGCCCGCATGGAGAAAAAGGTGTTCCTATGGAAATTGCGATCATTGGGCATATTTTTATTGATAATCTCCTGCCCGTACTCCTTTGCGCAACAACCGGTTTTGTTTTAGGCCGAACCCTTCACCCGGATGTCAAGACAGCCACCCGGCTTGCCTTTTATATTTTTAGCCCCTGCCTGGTATTCGTTTCATTGAAAAACGTCGGCATTCCTGGAGCCGAATTCGGCAGAATTGCATTATTTACTGTTTTGGTGAGCATTTTGATTGGAGCCGTATCTTTCCTGTTGGGGCTTTCTTTGCGTGCGGGGCGAAAGCTGATTGCAAGCCTGGTTGTTGCTTCGATGTTTGTAAACAGCGGGAATTATGGCCTGGCTGCTACAAAATTCTCCTTCGGGGATGCCGCACTGGCCCGAGCCCTGGCTTGTTTCGTCTTCGGTACTGTGCTTGTTTACACCGTGGGAGTTTTGATTGCCTCAATGGGGAAGCTTTCGATTCCGCACGCATTCCGGAAATTGCTGTTTGTTCCTGCCTTTTATGGCCTTATTGCAGCCTGGGCAGTCCGCCAGACAGCATGGCATATCCCCCTGTTTTTGGATCGTTCCGTCACAATGCTGGCGGATGCTTCTATCCCGCTCATGCTGGTGATCCTGGGTCTGCAGGTTGCAGCGGCCCAGTCCTGGCCACGAGACCGGGCATTGTTGATTGGGGTGGCCGCTTTTCTTCAGTTGATTGGGACACCTCTGGTGGCATTGTTGGTCGCTCGTCTGCTTGGGCTCGCAGGAGTGGCCCGCCAGGCTGCAGTGCTTCAGGCGTCAATGCCTGCGGCGGTTGCGACTACGGTACTCGCGGTGGAATATGATTTGGATGCTACGCTGGTGAGCGGAGTTGTGGTTTTGACCACTATTCTGAGCCCGCTAACGCTGACACCGCTTATCGCTTACTTGCTTAAGAATTAGCGAAAAGAGCAGGGACGCGGAATTCGCGGATTACACGGAAAACGCGGACAAGTGAACACTCCACCCGCAGAGCGGGTGGCCTCAGGAAGCCCTCCTGAGGAGGGCATTAGCGTTAGGAAGGCCCCCCTGGGGCCGTTTAATACTTCTATTTGAATTCTAAACGAC
>JAHFUH010000054.1 GCA_023265215.1 Acidobacteriota bacterium | reverse complement strand
GCACGTTGGGATCCCCGCAGGTGAGGAACAAAGCCACAATCGTAGGCAATGTTTGTCGGTGCTCTCCTTCTGCCGATCTCATCCCCCCGCTTGTGGCTCTCGGTGCGAGTGCGCGAATCAGAACCGACGAAACCGACCGCAGGATGCCGGTGGAGGATATGCTGCTCGGTCCCGGGAGAACGGTATTGATGCCAGGAGACCTGGTAACAGAATTGATAATCCCTGCGATGCGGCCGCATTCGGGGTGCAGCTACTGCAAGTTGAGCCCGCGGAAATCACTCGACCTTGCAGTGGTGGGCGTTGCAGCCATGATACGAACCAATCCGCAGATCACAAAGATTCTTGAAGCCCGCATCGTCCTTGGCGCCGTTGCCCCTACCGCCATGCGCGCGAAAAAGGCCGAATCGATCCTTGTTGGCGCAAGCCCGAGCCCAATGGTCATCGAGGAGGCGGCAAAGGCGGCCTCTGAGGAATCAAAGCCGATTGATGACGTGCGTGCCTCCGCATGGTACCGAAAAAAAATGATTGCGGTGGCAACAAAGCGCGCTATCCATCAAGCGCTGGAACAAGAAAAGGCGAATGACGAATTGAACGCGGAGGGACTGGCGCGATGGAACGCATAATTCATTTGAATGTCAACAGTGAGGATTATGAGGTGATCGTCCGTCCCCGCGAGTCGCTCCTCGATGTGCTTCGGAACAAGCTGAATCTCACCGGCACAAAAAAGGGGTGCAACGAAGGAGATTGCGGTGCCTGCACTGTCATCATGGATGGGCGGCCTGTGAACGCGTGCCTGGTCCTCGCCGTGGAGGCGGAAGGCCAGAACATTATGACGGTCGAAGGGTTGGCGCAGGGACCGGACCTGCATCCCCTGCAGGAAGCCTTTATCCGCTATGGCGGTTTTCAGTGCGGGTTTTGCACGCCCGGGATGCTGCTGTCCGCCAAGGCTCTCCTCGACGAGAATTCGGACCCCACTGAAGATGAGATCCGGAAAGGGATATCGGGCAATCTCTGCCGCTGCACCGGCTATACGAAAATCATCCAATCGATAAAGGAAGCGGCGCGAACGATGAGAAGCGGCCAGGTTGATGAAAGGATGCGGGCAAATGAATAACGATAAACACACCGTTGTCGGCAAAAGAATTCCCAACGTCGATGGCTATGAGAAGGTCACGGGCAGCGCTAAATACACGATCGACATGGTTCTGCCGAATATGCTGCACGGGAAAATACTCAGAAGCCCGCATCCGCACGCAAGAATTGTGAGGATAGACACCCGGCGCGCCGAACAGCTGCCCGGAGTAAAAATCGTGCTCACCGGAAAGGACACGCTAGGCCGGAAGAATGGGATATGGCGAAGTTATCGCGAATTGTGCGACGAAGAGATTCTCTGCCGGGACAAGGTCCGCTACGTGGGCGACGCAGTAGCGACGCTGGCCGCAACGCAGGAAGACATCGCCGAGGAGGCTCTGAGCCTGATCGATGTCGAATACGAAATTCTTCCAGCGGTTTTCAATCCCCTGGATGCCATGAAAGAGGGTGCACCGGAGATTCACGACGGCTGTGAAAGAAACATGAATGTTTATCGCCAGATCGAATGGGGGGACGTTGAAGAAGCCTTTGAGGATTGCGATCACATCCGGGAGGACACTTTCTATTGCTCGTCTCAGGCTCACGCGTGCCTTGAAACGCACTGCGCCATCGCAAGTTTCTCCCACGACCGCAAGCTGACGTTATGGACTTCTTCTCAATCGCCTTACTACACCCAGGTGCTTCTCAGCGACATGCTCGGATTGAGGGAAGGGGATATCAAAGTTTTAAAACCGCACACGGGAGGGGGATTCGGAGGCAAGTTGTCTCTTGATTCTGCCCAGTATTGCACTTCCCTTCTTTCCATGAAACTCATGAGGCCGGTCAAAATTGTGTTGTCCAGGGCTGAAGAGTTTGCCGCAACGAAGCGCAGGACACCGATTCATTATCAGCTGAAACTGGGAGCAAAAAGGGACGGCACTCTTCTGGCGAAAAAAGTTCGGGCCATTACCGAAGGTGGGGCGTACACCGCACTGGGCGGCACCGCTCTTTACCTCACCGGCTTTTTCTCATCCTTTCCATACAAATATCCCAATTTTCAATACGACGGCTTTCGCGTTTACACCAACAACGAAGCGACCTCGGCATGTCGCGGCTTCGGAGCGCCACAGGCGAACTTTGTTTCGGAATCGCAGGTGGACATGATGGCCGAAGACCTCGGGATCGATCCTGTCGAAATCCGGCGCAAAAATGGGATGACGCCCCATCATGAGATACCGGACCAGGCTGTCATCCAGAGTTGCGGACTCCAGCAGTGCCTGGACGCAATCAAGAAGTACATCCGGAAGCGCGGCGAGCTGCCTCCGAATCACGGAATCGGCGTTTCCGCCTATGGTTTTATGTCCGGCGGCATTTTCAACTGGATCGACACTCCCTACGCGTTCTCCGCGGCCATGGTCAAAATCAACGTGGATGGGAAAGTCGATCTTTTCACGGGTGCCACCGATGTAGGCCAAGGCAGCAACACAACCCTGACCATGATTTGCGCGGAGGAATTGGGTGTGCACCTCGAAGACATCACGCTTCACGTTGGCGATACGAGCGTGTGCCCCGTCGACCTCGGCGCCTGGGGAAGCAGGCAAACACTCATGAGCGGGAATGCAGTCAAGATGGCGGCGGCCGAAGCCAAGCGGCAGCTTCTCGAGGTGGCCTGCTACTACTTGAAGCCGAACATCGTCTACGATCTGAACATAAAAGATCACTGGATTCATTTCACGGAACGCCCTTACAGACGCGTATCCTACTTCGACGTTGTCAAGGACGCGATCAGGGGCAAGGAAGGGAATCCCATCCTCGGTTACGGTCACTACACACCGCACGGCAAAGGCATGGTTTCTCCGGCATACAGTTTCGGCGTCCAAGCAGTCGAAGTAAAAGTGGACACCGAAACGGGCCAAGTGGACCTGGTGCACATCACGACGGCGCACGAATGCGGCAAGGTGATCAATCCGATCGGGCTTGAAGGACAAGTTGAAGGAGCCAGCATAATGGCAGCCGGGTGGACGCTCACCGAAGACATGCAAACCCGCGACGGCAAAATCATCAACGATAACTTCCGGGATTATAAGCTTCTCCTTGCGGAAGACGTGCCTAAGATGACATTGCTCGAAGTAGATACGTATGAGCCGGAGGGTCCCTATGGCGCCAAAGAAGCGGGAGAAGGTCTGACAATCCCCACCGGCGCCGCCATAGCGAACGCCATCTACAATGCGGTTGGAGTAAGGATAAAGGATATGCCTATAACTCCGGAGAAGGTTCTTAGGGCGCTGGAAAAGAAAGCAGCGGAAGAAAAAGACAGCGAGCAGTTCGTCGCAGCTGCCAGTGCGTAAGAAAATGGAAGATTCAAGCCTCGAAGTCTCCAAGGGGAGAAGAATGCTGGATGTATCAATCGTCATAAAGGGTGCGGGGGAGATGGCATCGGGCATCGCCCACCGTCTCTTCATGGCCGGGATGACGCGTATTTGTATGATCGAAATCGAGGCCCCTCTTTGCGTGCGCAGAACAGTCTCTTTCTGCGAAGCCCTGTTCGAACGTCAGGTGGAAGTCGAAGGCGTGACAGGAGCACTGGTGCGCGACCGTGCCGCGCTCGCCGAAGCGTGGAACCGCAAACAGATCGGTGTCATTGTCGATCCTGCCTGGGAAATTATCCCCGACCTCAAGCCGTACGTAGTCGTCGATGCCATCCTGGCAAAGAAAAACCTGGGAACAAACAGAGATGAAGCTCCGGTTGTTATTGGGGTCGGTCCCGGTTTTTCCGCTCCCGATGTGGTTCATGCGGTCATCGAAAGCAACAGGGGCCCCAACCTGGGGCAGGCTATTTACAGGGGTTCCGCGCAACCCTACACAGGCGTGCCGGCCATGAAGGGCGGGTTCAGCTGGGAAAGAGTGCTTCGGGCTCCGCACGCAGGCCTGGTGCGCCAAGTGAAATCCATTGGAGATCACGTAAATACCGGGGACACGATTCTCATTGTGGATAAAACGCCGGTTCGCGCCGCAATCGACGGCGTTGTGCGCGGTGTGATCCGGGAGATCGCTGTCAAGGAAAACGAAAAGGTCGGCGACATCGATCCCGGAAGTGAATCGTCCGGCTGCCGGACCATATCCGACAAAGCGAGGGCTATCGGCGGCGGCGTTCTCGAAGCAATCCTGCATATATGCGGTCAAAGGAGTTAAGCAATGGAAGTCAAATGCCCAGTGTGTAATAAACAAAGAAATTCCAGCATGAAGATTGCACGCCACATTTTCGGAACGGGCGATAAATCCCACAGAGGCTGGGTGAATTCCCAGGGAGTTTCGTTCACAGATCTCCTCATTGCCCAGGCTATGGAGGCTGGAAACCGAGGATTCACCACGCTGGCGGAAATAATCGAGAGAGTGCAGGAAACCGCCTAAGATAGAAAATTCGAGCGCCCTTATTTCCTAGCGCCTTGACATAATTTACAAATCTGCAAGTTTCTATAAAGCCTGCCTTATCATACAGAATCGCACAAACTATTCTGATATTCCGTTTCATGATCCATATATCTATTACAATGATTATGATTATTATGCTTGACAAACTCACGCCCCGGCATTATTGCTTTATTAGGGTGTAGGGATGTGGAGCTTGGGGATGGGCTGATGAGTTGTTTAATTTCCACTCCAGGATAACCTCCAGCTGTTCCATCAGGAATGGGTTCGCTCATGACAAGGATCAATTCCAGTTTTCCTCAGTAACTGATTCATGCAGGAAAAAATGTGCTCGATAGGCTTTTCAGCAAAACAAATAAAACAAAATTTGAAAAGGGGTGGTGTATGAAGCATCTAAAAACACTTCTTCTTATTGGATGTTTTCTTTCTTTGGGTGTCACTCTGATGACTCCCGAAGCACTGGCAGGTGAGTTGAATCAGAAGACGGTTCTTAATTTTGAGCAGCCGGTTCAGCTCCCTGGCGTTGTTCTCCCTGCGGGCACCTATATATTCAAACTCGTGAGTTTGAAAACCGACAGAGATGTCGTGCAGGTGCTCAGTCCGGACGAAACAAAAGTTTTTGCCACAATCATGACCGTACCCAGCTTTAGGGACAATGCCACCGGAGACACCTTGGTTGTTTTCGAGGAAAAACCGGCAGGTGAACCTCAGGCAATTAAGGAGTGGTTCTTTCCGGATCGCAGGCATGGACATGAGTTCATCTATTCAAAAAAATCGCCGTCTGAGCTAGCGGAGGCTGAGCCGGCGAGTTCATCGGATTCTGTCGAATCCGCAGAACCTGTAGCTTCGATGGAGAAATTCGAGCCAACAATGCAGGATGAGGATAGTGACTACATGAATCTGCTGCATCAGAAAGAGCCGGAAATCGCAAAATCCGATTGGGCTGAGAGCAAACCTTCGGAAGATACCGAACTGAGCTATTTGCAACAGCTGAATCAGGGGGAGATTCCTGCCCAGTCAGCGATGGCCAGTGAACTCCCAAGAACTGCCAGTCACTTGCCGCTGGTATTTCTTTCTGGAATCCTGCTTGTGGCTTTTAGTTTCGCACTTCGCTTCACTTCCTGAATGAAAAGGGACGCGGATTACTCGGAATCGCCGTAATCCGCGTTCCTTTTCCGCAATGCACTATTCTCTGGATTCTCTCCATTTCATTCGTATTATGGGAAAACACTATGAGGGAGAGCAATGGAGGAGAATCCAGCAGTACAGGAGGATATCCATCTTCCGGAGAATGCGTTCCGCGAACTCAGGCCCGGCGAAAAATATGAGCCTGTAATTCCGGCCATAACCAGCACGCCGGAAACTACCATCCGCTCGGTCGTTCAGGGCTTCCTCTGGTGCATAATTTTTTCAGCAGCCGCAACCTACCTGGCGTTGAAGCTGGGACAGGGCATCGAATCGGCCATCCCGATATCAATTCTCGCAGTCGGATTTTCGGTTTTCGCGGTGAAGTTCCTAAAGAGCCGCGCCTCTGCGCTGCTGGAAAATGTCAATGTGCTGGCAATCGGCGCAACCTCGGGGATCATCGCCGGCGGTTCTGTTTTCACCATGCCGGCGATTTATATCCTGGGCCTGGAAAATCGCTCGTCCTTTTTTCAGATTTTCATCATTCCGCTCCTGGGAGCCTGGCTTGGAATCTTTTTTCTCGCGCCGTTTCGCCGCTATTTTGTTCGCGACCTGCATGGCAAACTGCCATACCCGGAGGGCCGGGCCACTACTGAGATTTTAATAGCCGGCAAGCGCGGTGGGCACAGTGCTGCTGTGTTGAGCTATTCCGCAGTCACGGCGGCAATATTTGATTTTGTTGGTCCGTCAATGCGCGCGTGGGCGGAGAACTTCTCTACAAACGCGATTGGAGCGCTCAATGATTTTACCGCCAAATACAAAGCTGTGTTCACAATGAACACGTCGGCTGCGGTGCTGGGGCTCGGCTATATCATGGGGCTCGATTACGCTTCGATCATTCTCGCCGGATCATTTGTTTCATTTTTCGTGCTGGTGCCGCTGTTCGCGTATTTCGGCCAGTACGTCCCGGGGGCAATCGCCTCCGGCGCTGCACCTATCGCCCAGATGACAGCCGATGTAATCTTCCTCCAATATGTCCGCCAAATCGGGATCGGAGGCATTTTCGCAGCAGGGATTATTTCAATCGTGAAAATGTCGCCGGTGATCGCCCAGGCAACGCGTCAAGCCACGGGGGAAATCGTGCGCCTGGTGAAAAAGAGGAATGAAGGGGCTGTCGTCGAACGCGCCGATCACGCATTGCCCATGTCCGCCGTTATCCTGGGAATAGCCGCAATCGGCATCCTGGCGTTCCTCTATTGGCGGTTCTCAGTTATAGCCGGAGCGAGTGGCGCTACGAAAATCGCATTGGTATCCGTTCTCCTGACTCTGGTGATTGCATTCCTCTTTGCCGCGGTGTCGGCGTGGGCAATTGCGATGATTTCGATCACGCCGATCTCCGGCATGACTCTGACTACCCTTATCATTGCAGCGATTGCACTCTCGGCACTCGGACTGCGCGGGCAATCCGGCATGCTTCTGGTTCTCCTGATAGGAGGAGTCGTTTGCACCGCGCTGTCAATGTCCGGATCGCTGGTGACCCAGTACAAAATAGGATATTGGCTCGGAGCCACGCCGAGGCGGATCGAACTCAGCAACATGATCGGCGCGGTTGTCGCATCCGCAGTCACAACAGCGGTTATTCTATTGATGTCAAGGGTTTATGGTTTTTCAGCGGGGCCTGCTCATCCGAATGCTCTGGCGGCGCCCCAGCCGAATGCAATGGCGGCGGTCCTGAGCGGTGTCATGGCGGCGGGAGGAACGTCGTGGTTCCTGTATGCGCTCGGCGCCGTTTTCGCTGTCGTCATGGCAATGTGCGGGGTGTCAGCCCTCGCATTCGCACTCGGGATGTATTTGCCGATGGAATTGAATTCCCCGCTGGTGCTCGGAGCCGCAGTGGCATATTTCCTTCAGCGTTCCTCAAGAGATGAAGCACGGAACAAGACACGGCATGAAAAGGGGACGCTGATCGCATCAGGATTCATTGCCGGAGGAGCGCTTGTAGGCGTGCTTGCCGCATTGCTGAGGTTTATCGAACAGTCCTCGAATCTAACGATCATACCCGATCTTGTTAAAATCTCCGGCCCATGGCTTCAGGAGTGGAGCAATTGGCTTGGGCTCCTTATGTTCCTGCTCCTCACAACCGGGCTTTATTGGGATGCCCGTCGTGATTGATTGGGGTGCGGCAGAGGGTTTTCATGAAGCCGTGTGATCCGTGGCGTTTTTATTTTTGATAAGTATATTCGCAATTACTCGGGAGATTCTTCTCGGGATCTGTAATCTAAAACTCTCACTTTCTCTAAAGTGACAAGGCCGCCGCTCATCATTCCATCGATGACGGGAAGAAACGCATTGATCTTTTCCTCGGCATCCACAATCTCGATGACGAGCGGTAAATCCATTGAAAGCCGCAGGATTTTGGCCGTATGCACCCGACTGGATTTGCCGAACCCCATTGGACCGCGCAGGACTGTTGCCCCGGCCAGGTGCATCTCGCGCGCTTTGAGCACGATGGCTTCGTAAAGCGGCTGGTGTTTCCATCGATCGCTTTCCCCGATGAAAATCCGTAACAACACGGCATCGTGTGGCAGATGCATATCAGGCTCCTTTGCTTGAATTCAGTGCCCCTGCTAGCACGTGTCCAATCCAAACGGATATCAGGCACAGGACCAGGCTCAAGACTGCGTTAGCACCGGCATACAACCATTCTTCGTCTTGCGCGAGATTCAATGTCTGAAGACTGAAGGAAGAGAAAGTCGTATATCCGCCGCATACCCCGATCATGAAGAAATTGCGGGCATATGGCCCGACAAACCATCGGCCCTCAGGCGCCGTTACAGAGGCGAAAAAACCGATAATGAAAGATCCTGTGACATTAACAAACAGAGTACCCCACGGAAAGCTCTGGCTAATGCGGTTATCGATTGCACCGGAAGCCCAATATCGGGTAACCCCGCCTATCGCGCTGCCCAAGGCAATTAGAAGGTAATTGAGCACAAAGGACCTCCTCCCACTGTAAGCAATTCCGGTAGGAGTTATCAGCTCTGGATTTTCAGGCGGTTTTCTCACACTTGGGCGAGAAGGCAAACTCCATTGCCGACCTTAATTCTTATACGTGACCGCTCCGGATTGTGCAAGCCTAACAGCCCGTGGTAAAAGTGCAATAGGCCGCGTTTGGGGCGCATAGGTATTGCGGGCAATCTCTGCGTTGCTCGTCGTCAACGATGTCCCCGCATCGTCTCCTCCTCGCGCCTTGACCTTGCCCGCAATACCTATGCGCGCGGCCTGTTGTACTTTCACCACGGGTTGCTTAGGGCATGCGCAAGAATTACTTGGCATTTTGGCGCGAGCGCCGGGCGGGCAGATGCAAAATGCCATGTAATTCTTGCACATGCCCTAAGCCTTTTGCTTGATGGAAGTAGATGGAAATCGCTTTATATCCATATTACCTATTTCAAAACAACCATAGCTGGTAGCATATTGGAATCGACATGTCGCCAACGCCATAGAAGGGTGAAATAGTAATGAGAAAAGCAATAGTCCCAATATTATTTATCTGTTTTTTGATCCCTGCTCTTAATGCTCAGGAATCGCAAAATAATTCTTTATCCCGGAACAACGGGTATCTGACCGGGAAAGCCTGGAAAGAATGGCCGGAAGATTTAAAGACAGGTTACATAATTGGATTTTATGATGGCCTCCGGTATCCCTCCAGTGTATCCAATCTCGATACAGAGCTGTTCCACACCTCTCTGAATTACGGCGAAATAAGAATTGAAGCGGATTCCTTCTTCAAAGAAGGAATCAATGGACCGCTTCCTATTTTTGTAGCCCTCCGATACATTTCCCAAAAAGCAAAGGGCGCCACAACCAGCGAATTGGAGGAGTATTTGACAACCGTGCGGAAGGTTTATGCGGAACAAATCAAATAAAACCAATCCAACCTCCGCCTCTTCATTTTGCCCCAATCAGTGCCCTTTTCGCCGTGGCCAATTCTGCGAGCTTTTCTTTCCCAACCTGGGGGTATTTAAGATCCAGGGATCCCAGCGCGTCGATAACCGCTGACGCAACTGCCAGCCGGGTGAACCACTTGTGATCGGCCGGCACTACGTACCAGGGCGCGTGATCCGAAGCGGTCTTGCGGATCATGTCCTCGTATGAGCACATGTAGTCGTGCCAGCAGGCTCGCTCGTTTAAATCGGCTGACGAGAATTTCCAATTCTTTGCCGGATTCTCCAGTCTCTCGAGGAAACGGCGTTTCTGTTCCTCCGGCGAGACGTGAAGGAAGAACTTCCGGACGACGACTCCATTCCGGCTGAGATGGTGCTCGAAATTGCGGATATCCTCGTACCTGTGGTCCCAGATCTGCTTCCGGACCAGGGAGGCGGGGAGACTCTGCTTTTGAAGGATTTCAGGATGCACCCGGACTATGAGCACCTCCTCGTAATAGGAACGGTTGAAAATCCCAATACGCCCCCGTTCAGGCAAAAGTTTCTGGCAGCGCCAAAGGAAATCATGGTTCAGTTCTTCAGCGGATGGCGCCTTGAATGATGCAACCTGGCAGCCCTGAGGATTAACGCCGGACATCACGTGCTTAATGGCGCTGTCCTTCCCTGCAGCATCCATTGCCTGGAATATCAGCAGAATCGCCCACTGGTTCTGCGCATAAAGCATGTCCTGGAGTTCCGACAGGCACTGAATCCCCGCCTGCAGAATCTTCTGGGCCCGGGGCTTATCTTCCGAGTCCAGGCTGCCGGTATCGCCGGGGTTTACATCCTGGAGGCGAAATTTGTTGCCGTTGGTGATTCGGTAAGGGCGAGAGAGCTCCTGCGCCTTCTTGATCAGCTTGTGGAGCGTCATAGAATAATTCTCCTGTTCTATATTGATCCTCCGCGTTTATCCGCGTGATCCGTGTATTCCGCGTCCCACTTTTACTATCGTTCACTCCAGGAAGCATCCTGATAGACGACCTTGCCGCCAATCATCGTCATGATGGCTTTTGTTTTTCCAATTTGATTCGGTGCAATCTTGAAGAGGTCCTGCGAAATGATGATCACGTCTGCCAGCTTTCCCACTTCGATGGAGCCCTCCGTTTTCTCCCGCTTCGCAGCTATAGCTCCACCCATTGTGTATCCCTGAATGGCCTGTTCCAGAGTAAGCCGTTCTTTGGGAAGCCATCCTCCCGCCGGATTCCCCTCCGGAGTCTCACGTGTCAGAAGGACCTGTAATCCCGGCCAGGGATCCAGAGTCACGACGGGCCAGTCGCTGCCAAAACTCAGATGGGCTCCGCCTGACAGGATGTCATGCCAGGGGAACCCGCGCTCAGCGCGCATGGCACCTATGCTGCCCGCCCAATTATCCAAAGTGTTGCGATCCGGAGTTGCATGCAGCGGCTGCATTCCGGCGATTATGCCGAGTTCTCCAAATCTGGGAATGTCCTGGGCACTCGGGTCTTCGATGTGCTCGATCCTGTCCCGCGCATCCGTATGGTTGTTTGCTTTATGGGCAGCCTCGTACGCGTCAAGCGCAAGACGAATTGTGCGATCACCGATTGCGTGAGTAGAGATCGCATAGCCGAGGCGGTCAAGCTGCAGGACACTATCCTTGTATTTTTCAGGATCAAAATTGAGTTGTCCCCTGTTGCCGGGATCGTTCTCATAGGGTTCCAGCATTGCAGCCGTATGCGATTCGATGACACCGTCCAGCAGGAACTTCACAGAGCCGAGATCGATCCAGTCATCGCAATATTTTTTTCGATTTTGCTCCAGCACACCGATAACCTCCGGAGCAACCGGAGGATTGACAAACCGCGCCATGCAGAAGCGCGCTGTCAAATCCCCTCTTTTCCGGATTTCATCAAACAGCTCGACACGCTCTGCATCCCCGCCGGCGCTGATCAGGCGGGTGAGCCCCAGGGAACTGGCGTAATGGATGGCTTTCGTCAGGCGATCCCGTTCTTCCTCGTGGGTTGGTTGCGGAATAATCTTTGCCACCAGTTGTCCCGCCGCTTCTTTCAAAACACCGGTGGGTTCGCCCGTCGCCGGATCGCGCACGATGATGCCGCTCGGCGGATCGAGTGTCTTTCGCGTGATCCCTGCCGCCTGCAGAGCTTTGCTGTTCGCGAGCGATGTGTGGCCATCATAAGCCACCAAATATACAGGGCGATCGGGAACGACTTCGTCTACCAGTTTTTTGTCAGGAAGGCCGCTCTTGCCGAAGATGTTGTAAACCCACCCCATACCCTGGATCCATTTGCTGTCCGTGCGGACAGCGGCATAGTCCTTTATCGCCTTCTGGAAATCCGCGATTGTTTTGGCTTCACTCAGGGAAACTTGCTGAAGAACGGCGGATCCGATCATGAAATGAACATGAGCATCCACTATGCCGGGAAGCACCATGCGCTTTTTCGCGTCGATGACTTTTGTGGAAGGGCCTTGATATGCAGCGATCGCTTGATCCGAACCTACCGCAACGATTTTCCCTGCCCGCACGGCCATGGCTTGAGCCCACGGCTCTTTCGAATTCACAGTGTAGATCCTCGCATGAATCAGCAGTGTGTCCCCAGGAGTGCTCTTTTGCTGCCTGCATCCGGATGCTCCCGAAACACAGATGAGAAACAGGAAAATCGAAAGCGCTCTTGTCTTCATATTGCTCTTTCCTTCTTTTGTCAGCGTACGACAGCGGCCCAAAATATCCCAAGTATTATTTTCCTTTGCACCATGGAATGAAATAACCTATATGTCAATTCAATTGCCCTTTCAATTCTTGAGTGCCAATTGCGGAGGTAGTCATGAAAAGGAATATCCTGGCTGGAACCCTACGCAACATGGAGAAAAGCGCCGCCTGAAACGCTGATCAAGCCGTTTAACAATTCCGAAGCCATTCAGGTTGTGGTCGTGGGCGGGAAAATCCAGACCACCTGGTTTGTCACGGACTTCAGATTCAGCAGGGGAGTTTGGATCGACAGTTGGAAATAAATGCTTATTTTAGTCCGGCCCTAAAAAAGCCGGGCTAAAATCAGATCGTTGCTGCTTAGATCAATAAGAAAACGCGTTAAACCAAAAACCAAACAGTATAGATTGCCTTCGACGGCAAGTTTGGTGTTTACTTGCCCGCTTTCTCTTTCGTCTGCGCCGGCGGAGCCGCTTTAGGTCTCATGCCTATTATCTGGGTGGTTCCGCCGCCAGGGAACACACGAGTAAACTTTATTACATCGCCATCAAGCAATCCTTTCCACAGTATTCGCGTCTCATTTTGGCCAAACTTGCGTACCGCGATGAACGAGAAATTGTCGCCATCGATCTTCCCTTCTTTGATCTTCGTTTCTCCCGATAGAGGGTTATATATCGTTCCTGTCAAAGCATTCCCATCCACCTTGAAAACCATCTCAATGTCGACATTCTCTGCCGTTACAATCCATTTGCCGGATATCTCTCCAGCCGTCACCACTCCCGCCAGAGCCAGAAAAATAAGGACGCCGAGAAAACCCATTTTGTTTTTCATAGGAAACATAATCTCCTGCTGCAGACGCTTTGTTTACTGCATTTCCCCTATTGCTTCGAATTTTCATATAAATTAACAATTTGGATTGGTTCTGAGCAAGGACAATCACGATATCCAAAAAACTGAGCCGCATTTCGGGAGCGCCGAAGGCACGGCGCAGTCGGCTTATGTCACGCATTCAAGGCTTTTTTCCTTCCGCGCCCTAACCAAGGGCTTTACTGTGCCGCGCTTTCAGCCCTGGGACTTGCTCTCTTTTAGGGCATGCGCAAGAATTACTTGGCATTTTGGCGCGAGCGCCAGGCGGGCAGATGCAAGGCGACGCGACGCAGGCGATGCGGTGTCATCGTCGAGGAGCGGCAACGAGGCAGATGCCCGCCCGCCGCCGCGCCCCTTCGGGCTGAGGCCCGCAGGCCCGCTGGCGTTGTTGCTCACTCCTTACATGCAGCCCGGCATGGCTGGGCCTTCGGACCCAGTTCTCGTCGCTAGCGCCTAGCCAACGGGACTGGGGGCCAGCAGCAAAATGCCAAGTAATTCTTGCGCATGCCCTTAGCATGCGCGTATCCCCGTTGGGGCGCTGCCTCCATCTTGGGGGCTTCCTCATACCATCCGCTCTGCGGCGTATATAATTCGGATCCAAGAGGTCTGTTTGAGATCGCACTCCGCGACCCAATCCGATTCAAACATATCGAAACACAGTAGTTGTTCGTTTATTGGTGCGGTTATGGTACGCTTCCTGTGTCCGGTGGAAAACTGCCTCTGTTTGTGCGGCGCGGAGAGTCCGGTAGCGGTTGGCCTGACTCGTTCTTCCCTAATCACCCCTACACTGAGCCACAATCCATCGCATTGGATGCGGATGGGCCGTTACGGGCATTGGGCCTGGAATGCTGTTCTTCCGAAATAAAAAGGATCTTGGTTATGGGTCAAAAACTATTCGTTGGAAATCTCCCATTCTCAATTGGAGAAGCGGAATTAAGGCAATTGTTTGAGCAAAAGGGAGGCGTGGAGTCTGTAACTGTCATGCGGGATGCGGACACAGGAAGATCGCGCGGTTTCGGGTTTATTGAAATGTCCACTGAAGAAGCCGCTCAAAAAGCAATCAAAGAGCTGAATGAGTTTTCAGTCGATGGACGCAATCTTACAGTCAATGAAGCAAAACCCAAACCGGAAAGACATGGCGGTTTCGGTGGAGGCGGCGGCGGTCGCGGTCGCGGTGGATTTGGTGGAGGAGGCGGCGGCCGTGGCGGCCCGCGGCGCGAGCCCCGTTGGTAATAATGGTCAAAATCTCCGGCACAGCCCTGTGCTGTGGCACGGAAGATTCTTTGTAGCGCTGCACTCTTTTAAACGAATTGAGCAGTATGCCGGTTCACTTTGTGATTTTGCCGGAATGCATACGTATATACATCAGCCATAATTCCCTCGCCCTCAAAAGGGATGTTGGTTAGGGAAACCAAAGTGTCCTCCACATTGGTTTCCCGCTTCACCTGCCCAAGCGCTCGTTGATAATCCCAAACCTCGATTACAAAGTTGAAGATTGAGCGCAACGGTCCTTGTACCGAGACTTCGGCGCTCATTGCGTGCAATGATCCCCAATTTCGTAATCCGGGTTAATCTCCAAGCGGTGGACGTCATCAGAACCAGTAGTGGCTTGCTACATCCAGCAGACGCCGGGTCACCTGTCTGTTACGATGGGAGATCTCTTCGCGATTCGGAACAGGGGGGTATCCCGGGTCGGGATCGTGGAAGGTCGGAGGCAGTTTGTCTCCGGCAACGCGGTTCCATTTATCGCGCCACGCCGGAGGCAGAAGCGGAGCCAACGGCAGGTCGTGTATCATCAGATAGAGCATTGCCCATATGCGGGGAGCGGCGCTGAGAGAGTACCCCCCCCCAGCGTAAAGAGGACTCTCCCGGCGGCAAAGGTATCGGCATATTCCAGGATCCGCCTGAAGATCTTTTCATAATCGTGTGTCGTCAGCATCAGATCCGCGAGCGGATCATCAAAGTGCGCATCGGCTCCTGCCTGCACTACGAACACGCCGGGCTTGAACGATCCCAGTGACGCCCCCAAGACCGCGTCGAATGCCTCGATGTAGCTGTCCCCTTCCGTAAATGGCTCCAGAGGAATGTTCAGCTTCAGGCCCCGGCCCGGCCCGGAGCCGAGTTCGTGAATGTCGCCTTTGCCAGGAAAAAGGTATCTTCCCGACTCGTGAAAACTCACGGTCATCGCACGCATATCCTCATAAAGGATCTGCTGAACGCCATCGCTGTGGTGAACATCGATATCCAGATATGCAACCCAAAGGCCCTGCCGGGTAAGATAGTTGACCGCAATTGCCAAGTCATTGTAAATGCAGAAGCCGGAGGCAAATTTTCGGCGCGCGTGATGCAGGCCGCCGCCCAGCTGAAAAACCCGTTTTTCCCCTTGCTCAAAGATAAGCCTCGCACCCTGGAGAGTGCCTCCGACATGCCAGCGCGCTGCTTCGTCCATGCCCGGAAAAACCGGATTGTCCGGCGTACCCAGACCGTAGTCTTCGCGGTCGGGAACCTCACGCCCCGTACTGAGCGCTTCCACGCGACTCACAAAACTCTCTTCATGAACGCTGAGGATATCTGCACGCGTGGCAGGTTCCGGCTCGAGCGGGCTCACAGCGTGCCCCAGGGCGCTCAGGAGATCCAGCATCATGTCTGTGCGCACCGGGCTGAAAGGATGATCCTCTCCAAAATTGTATTTCCGGTATGCGGGATGATAGATTACGGAAGGCATTGTTTTGCGGGAGGCCAAAGAACATCGAACCCGTCATGGCGCAAATCCTGTGCAAGCAAGCGCACTTCGATAGAGCCGACTCGCAGCACTGCCCGGGTTTTTTCGGCGCCTTCGGGATAGGTAAGAATGGAGTGAATGTTCAGATCTCGTTGGCTGATAAAGCCGGCGAGATGTGCCAGCTCACCGGGATGGTCCGCGAGACGCACTTCAAGACGTCCCGACGGCTTGTCGGCGCCGGTCATGCGCATCAGCGCATCCAACAGATCGAGGCCGGTTATAATGCCAACCAAGCGGTCGTCGTCTGTAACGGGCAGACAGCCAATTTTCTTCTCCCGCATAAGACGCGCGGCATCCTCCACCGGATCCGCGAGATCCGCGGTGAAAGGGAACCGGCACATGACTGCCAAGACCTTCGCACCCTGGGGAAACGGTGTTGGCGCTAATGAACTCGTGGCGAGGCGAAGGTCGCGGTCGGTAATCACCCCAACGAGCTTCTCGGATTCCAGAACCGGAAGGTGGCGGATTCCCTTTTCCTGCATGGTTTGATATGCAGCCTGGAGACTCACATCCGGCGAAATGGCAATGACGGGACTCGTCATGATGTCCTGAACTAACATGAATCCGCCTCACTATCATGGGTCAGACTAAACCACCCGAATATTTCAAAAGCATACATCATTCCGCGGCCCTTTGAGCGATCTCCTCCCGAGGAGGCAATGATTTTGAA
>JAHFUH010000431.1 GCA_023265215.1 Acidobacteriota bacterium | reverse complement strand
AATGCCCAAGGGGGCCAGTTCCACAGCCAGTTGCCGCACATGCGACTCCAATGCGGCTTTGGCTGCCGAAACAGCCCCATAGGTCGGCCAAACCCTATGGCCTCCTGCGCTGGTCATGGCAAAAACTTTTGCGCCCTTCTGCAACAACCCGGCTGCAAACAGATCCTGCGTCCAATAGACCAGACTGTGGGCCATCACATCCAGAGTCATGTTCATGTCGTTCTGCCGGATTGTGCCGCCTGCCGCGATATAAGCTTTCAGTGTTCCGAACGCCAGCGAATGCAGCATCACACGAACGCCTTTGCCGCCATCGGGAAGAGCGCATCGGCTGCAGGCTTCTATCACTTCCGAGCGGCGCTCGGGATCGGCAGCATTCAGGTTGAAGAAAAGAGCCTGCCGGTTCAGTTTTTGAATTTCCGCAGCGATCCTTTCCGCATTTTCCACGGTAGCTCTGCGGTCCAGGTGAACTCCCACAATGTTAAAGCCCTTATGGGCAAGGGCCAGACTGGATGCAGCGCCAAAGCCGCTTGAAGCGCCAAGAATCAGAGCCCATTTAGAATCGTTTTGTTCAGCCATAATTGAATTTACGATTTACGATTGACGATCTAAACCATACTACAACGATTTGGTTAGTTTAAATCGTCAATCGTCAATCGTCAATTTATGGTAGGATTGTCCGGTCAACGGACATGGAAGAAGCCTGCAGAGGGATGCAATTATTTTTGCTCATTCCTTCATTTCCCAATTAGATATCTTGACAACGAAACGATCCTGAAGGGAAAAAAAGATGTCAGACGAGCGAAACAGCAAAAACAAAGCAATCGATATGGCTCTAACGCAAATCGAAAAACAGTTCGGCAAAGGGGCCATTATGCGCCTGGGAGACCGTATCGACAACGCAGGCGTTCAGGCCATTCCTACCGGATGCCTCTCCTTTGACGCCGCACTGGGAGTGGGAGGCTTTCCCAAAGGGCGCGTGGTGGAAATTTTCGGCCCGGAATCCAGCGGCAAAACAACAATTGCTCTGCACGCTATAGCCCAGGCACAAAAAATTGGAGGCTCCGCTGCCTTTATCGACGCAGAACATGCAATGGACGCCAAGTATGCAAAAATGCTCGGGGTAAACACCGAAGAGTTGCTGGTTTCCCAGCCGGACAATGGGGAGCAGGCTCTGGAAATTTCGGAGATGCTCGTGCGCAGCGGCGCGATCGACATTCTTGTAGTGGATTCCGTCGCCGCTCTGGTGCCGAGGGCGGAGTTGGAAGGCGAAATGGGTGATTCGCTCCCTGGTTTGCAAGCCAGATTGATGTCACAGGCTCTGCGCAAGCTAACGGCTATTGTGTCCAAGTCCAATACCTGCATGGTATTCATCAATCAGATGAGAGAAAAAATCGGCGTCATGTTTGGCAATCCGGAAACCACTACCGGCGGCAAAGCTCTCAAATTCTATTCTTCTATCCGGGTCGATATTCGCCGGATAGCTTCGATCAAAGATGGCGATCAGGTGGTCGGGAGCAGGACGCGGGTGAAAATTGTCAAAAACAAGCTCGCCCCTCCTTTCCGTGAGGCTGAATTCGATATCATGTACAACCAGGGTATTTCCTATGAGGGCGACCTTGTCGATCTTGCTGTGGACAAAAAGCTGATTGATAAGAGCGGCGCCTGGTATTCCTACAAGGGAGAAAGGCTGGGACAAGGCCGCGACAACGCCAGGTTGTTCGTTCGCGAGCATCCCGAGGTTTCCAGTACTCTTACTGAAAAATTAAAGGAAATCCTCGGATTGGCTAACCCAGTTGCAGCAACTGCAGATAAAAGCAAAACTGCATAAATCAGCGGTCAGCAACCAGCAGCGGGCTGATGACTGAATCTGACGGCTGATTGCAACTCTTGTACTGAATATTGAACAATCCGCTGCATTTGGTCAGAATAATAAAGCGGCAGGCAGAGAAGAAAAAAGAAGGACAAATCATGAATATTACTGAAAAGATCTTCAGAACTCATTTGCGAGACGAACCTTTTCCCGGGACCAAAGTCCTTTCGCTCGATCTCGTCCTCTGCCATGAGATAACAACTCCGATGGCAATCGCCGATCTTATGGAGCGCGGCAAAGACCGTGTATTCAACAAGAAAAAAATAAAAGCGGTGATTGATCACGTAACTCCGGCGAAAGACAGCAAGACAGCCCTGCAAGGCAAAATCCTGCGTGAGTGGGCGCTTCGCCACAAAATCAAAGACTTCTTCGATATCGGGGCGAATGGCGTTTGTCACGCTCTTTTCCCGGAAAAAGGATTTATACGCCCCGGTTATACCGTAATAATGGGCGACAGCCATACCTGCACTCACGGAGCATTTGGCGCTTTCGCGGCCGGTGTAGGGACCACGGACCTGGAAGTCGGTATCCTAAAGGGAGTTTGTGCGTTTCGCCAGCCGGGGAGTATTAAAATCACGGTGACCGGCAGGCTGCAAAAGGGTGTTTATGCGAAAGACGTCATCCTTGAAATCATACGCCAGTTGACTGTAAACGGCGCTACGGACCACGTCATTGAATTCCATGGGAATGTCGTGGCGGCGATGGACATGGAAGAACGCATGACCTTGTGCAACATGGCTGTGGAAGCAGGTGCAACGTCCGGCATCTGCATGCCGGACGAGGTAACGGTTGAATATCTCTGGCCTTTCATAAAGGGAGAATACGCCAACAGCAGGAAAAAGGCCCTGGCTGATTTCAGCCGGTGGCATTCCGACCCGGATGCAGTTTACAAAAAAGAACTGAAACTGGATGCCGGCCGGCTGGAGCCGGTTGCGACCTTTGGATATAAACCCGATCAGGTGAAAAAGCTGAAGGAAATGAAGAACATCAAAATCGATCAGGTTTATATCGGCAGCTGCACAAATGGCAGAATCTCCGATTTGCGGGAAGCTGCCAAACTGGCCAAAGGGCGGCCTTTGGCAAAAGGCGTGCGGGGAATCCTGTCACCGGCGACTCCCGAGGTTTATCGCATGGCGTTGAAGGAAGGATTAATCCAGATATTCATGGATGCCGGCTATTGCATAACCAACCCGACATGCGGCGCATGCCTGGGAATGTCCAACGGTGTGCTTGCGGAGGGAGAAGTCTGTGCTTCCACAACCAACCGCAATTTCAATGGCAGGATGGGCAAGGGCGGCATGGTTCACCTCATGAGCCCGGCGGCAGCGGTCGCGAGCGGCATTGCCGGCCGCCTGACCGACCCTCGCGAGATCACACGCAAAAAGTAGCGACTAAAATGGGGACGCTTCCCTATTTCCCAACTGGAAAGAGGGAAGCGTCCCCTGACAGAGGGAATATGGCGAGATCATTTAATGGGCAAGTGCTGTTCCTCGACAGGTCGGATATCAATACGGATGAAATCATTCCGGCGAAATATTTGACTGAAATAGAAAAAGAAGCCTTGAAGTCGCACCTGCTGGAGGATTTGAAACTGGAAGGTTTCGACTGTAATGACGAACAGCTGAAAAAAGCGAGAGTCGTCGTCAGCAGAAAAAATTTCGGCTGCGGCTCGTCGCGCGAGCATGCGCCCTGGGCGCTCGAAGTGAATGGGATCCATGTTGTTATTGCCGAGAATTTCGCCCGGATTTTCCGTCAGAATATGTTCAACGGCGGGATGCTGGCAATCGAACTGGAGCAGGAAAAGCTCGACTCTGTTTTTGCACTGCGCAAATATGGTGTTGTGAACTGCACAGTGGATCTGCCAAACAAGACGATTCTTTTTAGTGCTGAAAATGGCGAAAGCCTGTCCGTCAAGTTCTCCTTGATGGAATTCGATGAAACGCTTGTGCAGGCCGGCGGCTGGCTCGAATTTGCGGACAGAAACTATTAAATTAAAAGCCACGGATTCTACGGACCGCGCCAAACGCATGAAGAAGAGTCTGTCCGCGCAGGCCAGCGGCAAAATTTATCATTTATCAATTGTCATAGAGTGCCGCACAGGGCGAGGGCTTGCAGCGGCTCAATAACCACTGACCATTGATAAATAATCGCTGCGAGACCTCCAAATTCCACCGAAGATTGAGTCCCACTTCCGATTGCACCCAAAATACAGTGGCTGAATTGCACTCCATGACCTAGAATACAGATGTGCCGGAGTCGGGCAGGCAATCGCGGCTTTAATTTAAGGCCGAGGAAAGTCCGAACTCCACAGGGCAGTGTGCCTCGTAACGCGAGGGAGGGGCGACCCTACGGAAAGTGCCACAGAAAATATACCGCCTCGCCCTGCGAGGTAAGGGTGAAAAGGTGCGGTAAGAGCGCACCGCGTCGCTGGCAACAGCGGCGGCACGGAAAACCCCACACGGAGCAAGGTCAAATAGAAAAGCGCTCCCGAAAGGGATGTAGGATGGCCCGTCCGATGCTTTTGGGTAGACTGCTGGACTCCTGGAGCGATCCAGGGGCTAGATGAATGATTGCCATCCCTGCTTTGCAGGGAAACAGAATTCGGCTTATGGCCGGCTCCGGCGCATCCTCAAATCTGTTTCAATATTTCTTGTTCCGCGCGATACCAATCCTCTTCCGGGGCCCCGCCCTGTCGGCCGCGTTTTTCCCAGTAGGAATAGGCCAATAGCGCTATTTTTTCCTGCGAGGATACACCCACCGTCCCGCACTCTTCTTGATACGCGAGTTCGTTGGCTTCTGGAACCTGAGTGGATTTTTGAGAAAAACTGCCGGTTTCCACATCGAAACTTCCATCTTCCTTGAATATGAGAATACGGTAAAGGGCTCCTGTGTTTGTCGATAACCTGGCGATCTTGGTGAGGGCCGTTCCCAGGCTGGATGCCAAGCCTATTCGGACGCCTCCCTGTAGAATCTTCCAGCCGTTCTTGATCGGATAAAGATCGCAGGCAACTGATTTGGATGAGTCGGCCATAATCGCAACCCCTTCTCCGGTTGGCGATAAATGCCTTCACGAGTACCAGCATATTTCTTAATAAAAATCTGGAATTGCCGCAAGCAAATTTTTCTTTCCCTTTTCGAGTAATTCTTGCGCATGCCCTTAGGGCAACTGCTTCAATTTGCCGATTGCACGGCCCAGGTGAACTTTGGCTTCGAACTGAATCGGTATTTTCCGTTCATCCGCGGA